>NZ_LCWN02000107.1:0-4164 GCF_002078205.2 Vulcanisaeta sp. EB80 | reverse complement strand
CCACCAACCAAACCTTGTGGTTATAAATGGCATCTCATTGACCTTATAATCCCACCATGGTAACCAAGCCCTACCCCTACCATGCTGCGTATAGAGGTCGCTGAGCATTGGACATATTGTCTCGCCCCTATACATCCTACGTGGACCGACACCCAGTACATCACTGGTTATATTCTCAACAACAACATCGGATTGGTAATGGGCCACGGAGGCTGCCTTAGCCACCTCCAGAGCCGTGGCGTCACCAATTACGTAAACCTCGTCATACTTCACCTTACCTTTACGGTACTGGAGAGTGTATCGGTCACAGGGCACGAATCCGTAGGGATCGCCTATCCCCGATTCCCTAATTGCCTTGGTACCCCTGTGTGGCGGTATTGTGATTAGCAGGTCATACTTGACCTTCTCACCCTTATCACTAACCACAACCTTCTCCTCAGCCCTTACCTCTGATACAGTGAAATTGAACACATAACTAACACCACGCTCCTCAAGTAGCTGCTTACCCAATTTATTCACCTCAGGTTGTGCGTGTAGGTGATCAGTTGGGTATAGCAACGTTATATTTACGTTACTACGCGCACCCTTATCCCTGAGGAAGTCGTCAAGCATCAAGCCAAACTTTAGCGGTGCTATTGGGCACTTTATTGGCGGCTCCACGAACAACTCAACTATCGTACCCTTACTAAACCCCTGGAGCATATTCCTAAGTTCCAGTGCGCCCTCAAGTGTGTAGTACGTGTGGTAATCCTTCAATAAACCCGGTACTTCCTCAGGGACATAGTCAGCCCCCGTTGCTATCACCAGGTAATCATACATGTACTTACTACCGTCGGCGAACGTTAAGGTTCTATTTGCCAAATCAATGCTTAACAACTCACCTGACTTACCAAACCTATACCTAATCCTTGAGTTCAACACCTCCTTTTTTGAGCCTCTGGCATACTCCTCACTCATTGATCCAAAGGTTATCAGGGGATACATAGCTTGTATCACGTACTCTTCGCTTCTATCGAACAGTACAATCTCAACATCACCCTTAACTATCTCCCACCTAAGTCTCCTCGCGAGTTTATTCGCGACAACGATACCTGAAAAGTTCCCGCCAACCACCGCTATTTTCTTCATCAGCGCATTGCCATGTTGAATTAGTATATGATTTATTTCACGTACTATGTGAAACCCTTAACGCGCTTATTAGTTGATTTAAATAGGCATCTGAATTGAACTCCAGATCCTCAATTAGACCTTCCAGGAAACTCTCATTAAATAATTCCCCCGGTACGGCAGATTTAATACCAACAATGACTAGAGCCCTGCCCTCCTCCTCATTAAGTTTTAGTGGGAATAGGAAGGGTGCCTTCGACTTATCCCCATAGAGTTCGTAACCAACCTTTGTCGTTAAATCCTCCAAGTCCCTAAAAACATCCCTAATATTTGGGGCCTCATTTATGTCGAGCTCCTCGATTAGGTTTAGGTCAAGTAATGCCAATGATACGTAACCACCCTCCTCAGCCGCATTTATTAACAGAGACTCCTCACCAGCCCTATAGAGAATCGCGTTAACCTCATTGCCGGATGAACCCCTTACCTCAGCAATAACCTCAGACATTTCCGTGAACTCCAGGAAACCAGCCTCCCTAGCCCTGTTTATTACGACTAAAGCCTCCTCCTGAATTCCCATTAATGTTGATGGATACCTTCCTAAATATACCCCTTATTTCACATGCCCTCGGCAATGAGCTCGTCTTCTACGTATTACGTGCAACAGTCTTTATTACTATAATGCTGCGTTTCATTATGATAAACTATGAATATTGCCTACCTCATACTCTATGGCTACGTACCCTACGCAGTAATGCTGATATTCATAGTGGGTATAGTGTATAGGCTAGTTAGGTGGTTGACGCCTAAGGGATTAACGGGGCTCTACAATGTGAATGCCACGGTGAATGGGGATGATTATGGTAAGATAACCCTTGAGATACTCAAGAGGATATTCCTATTCTACACATTGCCAGACACAGACAACACCTTGTTTATAGGTTCACTCCTATTCCACTGGGGTATTTGGATCGCACTAATTGGGCACCTAGGTATAATAATACCGAGTAAATACCTCGAGTCGTGGTTTGGGATATCACCTAGTCTACACCATGTAATAGCGCTTTACGTAGGCGGGACTGCGGGTACAATAGCCCTTGTGGGCTTACTAATACTCATCACTAGGAGAATTACTGGTAGGACGGTAACGATAAAGCTCGTTAATGAGTATAAGGTACGCATACCCCTAACAACGCTTAGCTTCCTTGATGATTACTTCGCGGTTGCGATATTACTAGCCATAATCGCGCTCGGTTTAGCACAGACCCTAGGTATTACACCAACACATCCCACGTATATTGATGAAATAAGTAATTGGATGTGGTCCCTAGTTACCTTACACCCCAACGTCAGCTACATAGTTGCCGACCCATTACTCCAGGTACATGCATTACTGGCAATGATTTTCATAGCCTACTTCCCATGGAGTAAGATGATGCACCCATTCTCTTTCATATACATATCACCCACCGTGGCGAGACCATCAATAAAAATAAAGGTAAGGTCCGTACAGAGGTGAGACTATGGCACACAAACTCCCAGAGTTCAGATATGGAGATACATCAAACATAAAGCCGCACAAGGCTGATGCAAAACTACTCGAGAGGTTACACAGTAGGGTAAACTTCAAACCACCCGGGCCAGAGACAGATAGGATCGCTTACTTCAAGAGGAGACTGCTTGAGGAGTTTGATAGTAATAGGAATGTTAAGTTAGCGGTAGAGACCTGTGTGCACTGTGGTGCCTGTCTAACAGTGTGCCCAACGTACATAACCACGGGCGATATTAAGAACTCACCTGTAGGTAGAGCAGAACTAATAAGGGCAATAATAAAGGGCGAGAAGCCAAGCGGTAAGATATTCGGGAAGGCTGTAAACGCCCTGCGTAAGTTCGACGAGAATTACCTAGAGATGCTCTACACATACTACTGGCAATGCCTACTATGCAGGAAGTGCGCAACGTACTGTCCATTCGGTGTTGATCAAGCAACACTAACGAGAACCGTTAGATCAATACTTTATGAAATAGGTATGGCATCTAGGTTCGTGGTGACGACAATAGATAGCATGGAACGCACGGGTAACAACATGGCGCTCACGCCAGCCGCCATAAAGAACATACTGGACTTTGTCATTAAGGAGATTAAGGAGGAGAAGGGCGTTGAGATTAAGGTTAAGGTTGACCAGCCGGCATACGCCCTACTCCTACCATCATCAGCCGACTTCTTCATGAACATAGAGACCCTCAAGGGGCACCTACTCTTCATGCATGCAATTGGGATGGACTACACAGTAAGCACTAAGGCGCTTGAGGTGGCGAACTTCGGACTCTTCCTCGACCCAAGGCACCTTAGATACATAGGCGAGATCTACGTGAATGCCGCGAGGGAGCTCGGCGTTAAATTAGCCGTGTTTTGCGAGTGTGGCCATGGTTGGCACGCCTTCAAGAATTACGTAGTTCCAAGACTTAGGGAGTACGGTATTGAGGGCGTGCATATATTCCACCTAGTAGTCGACGCGATAAAGGGTGGAAAGATAAAGCTTAACCCGGAGGCCAATGGCGACATAGTCTACATGTACCAAGACCCAGATTACTACGCCAGGGGCGGTGACTTAACTGAGGAGCCCAGGTTCATAATGAATCACGTAGTTAAGAAATGGATTGATCCCGAATACAGTAGGGGCAAGACCTGGTGCTGCGGCGGTCAGGGAGGCATGCTCGCTGATGAAATGCTGCCCCTAGCCATACAATACTCAAGGCTTTGGTACGAGGATGCGATTAGGCATGGCGCCCAATGGGTTGTTAGGCCCTGCTCAATATGCAAGGCCCAATTAAGTCACGTAGTACCGCATCTGAATAAAATGTATGGTAAGGATCTGAAGTATTCAGGACTTATGGACCTCGTGTATAGAGCACTGGTTGTTTAAATATACTTGCTTAAATTTAAATATATCAATAAACTCTTAACTATAAATCCTGGCAAAAAAGCTCACTTACATTTTACCAACATTTTGTGCAACTTCTGCATCTGTAAATTGGTTTTATAACAACTGAATAGAA
>NZ_LCWN02000009.1:0-48238 GCF_002078205.2 Vulcanisaeta sp. EB80 | reverse complement strand
ACGTAGATGTGCACAGCCTTGGGCGAGATCTTGGTAACCCTAAGTATCTCCTGTACATCCTCGATCGTCCTCTCGACAATATTTATAGCAACATCCAAGTCATCACTTATCAAGCCCTCATCGTACGTGGGCCATGGCTCTAAGGATATGAAGGTTGTGTTACCCATTCTATGCCAAACCTCCTCAGCCATGTGAGGGATGACGGGCTGGAGTAATTTGATCCAGCGTTCAAGTACGTACCAGGAAACCCACCTAACCTCATCCTTGCTTATACCGATAACGCTTGATATTTCAAGGTATTTCTCGATTGACGCTAATACGTCAAAGAATGCCTTGAGGACGTAACCCCTAATATTCTCATTCTCTAAATCCATTGTGGCGTCACGGATAGCCCTATTAATCTTAGATATGATCCAGCGGGTCATTAGTGATAATGAATTGAGGTTAGGCGCGATTGAGGGTTTGCCAGCCTTAATTATTCTGTTAACCACATCCCAGAACTTGACTAATCGACTGGCTGTACTTACCACATCGTCCTCTCTCCAATCGAGTGTTGTGTCTAGGTCAGCCGCGGACGCTATGTATAGTCTCGCCAAGTCAGCGCTGTAATGTGTTGGTATATAGGGTAGGGGTAGTACATTGCCCAGCGACCTGCTCATTTTCATGCCCTCCCTAATCACGTACTCATTGAGTGTTATTGACCTAGGCCAATACCTCTCTGGGAATATGGCGGCGTGGTGGAATATGAAGAAGCTTAGGTGACTGCCAATTAGGTCTGGACCGCTGTGTCTCTCATCGACAGGGTACCAATAATCAAACTCTTTCCTTAAATCCTCAATAAACTCCTTATTGACTCTGAAGACCTTAGCCACAGTTTCCAAATCACCTTCGCCTAGGAATACATAGTTGAAAAACATCATTATTGCACTTAACGCCTCCTCATCAGAACCCCTGCTACTTATTACACGCCTTGCATACTCACCAAGCCTTTTATCAAGCCCTGAGGACTTGATTTTGTGGGCTATTGTATAATAGGCCATGTATATGGTGGAATCACTCAGTGACTCGATAATCCAATCAGGATCCCAGGGCAATCTGGTGCCCAACCCCCTCTTCCTGGCGCATGGTCTCATGGATAACCAATTGAACACGTCCTCGAAGTTCTTCCTATACTTCTCGGGGATTATCTTCATCAAGTTGAGGCACTTGAAAGCCTTGCTCTTCCATTCTGGGTTCCCATAGTTTAGGAACCACTGGTCCTTGATGACGGCTGCAATCACGGGATTGCCGCTCCTCGTAAATACGTTTCTTGGTTCGAGTTCATACATCCTACCCCAGGCGCCTTGTCCCTGGAGTGACTCTATTGTCCTCTCCCTGGCTTTGTTTACACTTAGCTCTGGGAATAATGTGTTCTCCCTCATGACACCATTGTAGAACTCCTCCCTATACACAATCCTAGTTGCCTCATCAAGTCTTTCCCTGTCATTCTGATTCTTTACTCCGAGCTTCTCAACAACGTCTTTAGCAGGGTACTTACCATAATTGGGGAGTTTTATTATTGATATTGGCTCTATACGCTCCACAATATCCTTAATACCGTACTTACTTAAGGTGCTCTCATCCTTCTTGAGGTCGAGTAGGGCTATGTAGTCGTAGGGTGCGTGGGCAGGTACGCTATAGACTATCCCAGTTCCTGTGTTTTCATCAACGAAGGAGGCGGGTAGTACGGGGACACTCCTATTGATGAGCGGCGCCACCACGTACTTACCAATCAATTCCTCACCACGCACTGTACCAAGCACCTTAACGTCATAACCCTGGTAACTGAGCTTCCAGGCGGCTGGTCTCGAGATTATCCACCTCTCGCCATTTACCTCAGTCCTAACATAATCAACGCTTGGGTTAATCCACACATTGGTTATGCCGTATATAGTCTCGGGTCTCAGGGTTGCAGCTACCAAGTATTCGTTCGAACCCTCCAACCTGAACTTAACGAGGTTGAACTCCAGGATATCTATTGCTATTTCATCCCCACCCTTGATATCGTGCTCACCGACAGCCTGCCCCTCATCCGGTGAGTACAGGACCACGTGGCTACCCTGGGTTATGTAACCTGCATTCCTCAATCTATAGTATTGCCATATTATGAAGGCATTATAATCAGGATCACCTGTTGTGAATTGCCTCCTGAAATCCATGGAAAAGCCCAGGGACTTGAAGTCCCTGACGTAAACAGAGGCGAAGAACTTGGCTATATTCCATGGGTTGGTGAATGCGGATAGAGTCTCCTTAACCTTACCTGGGTCATCTACGTATAAGCTCACATACCATGAGTAGAGCTTGATATCGTCCTGGTCACCCTTCATTATCCTATCGGCCACTGACTGAATGGGAGTTCCAGTTATGTGCCATGCTATTGGATATAATACATTGAACCCCCTGGCTCTTTTATACCTAGCCACTACGTCGCCGATCGTGAATGTCCTACCATGTCCAATATGCGGTGATCCGGAAACGTATGGGTAGGGCACGGTAATGAAGTACTTGGGCTTACCAGGTCTTGGTTCTGCGTTAAAGATCCCCTTGTTATACCATTCCTCCTGCCATTTACGTTCAATCTCCCTAACCTCCCTAAGGAAATCACCATACAATTCTTCAACCTTAGACCTAAACTCCCTCATCTCACCTCCCGAGAAAAACCATCATTTTTAAACAATTCCCAAACAAATTTAAACTTAATCTGCACCTCCACTAACGTCTACCTCAGGTTTAGCCTCGGCGAGCTCCGCAAGCCTTGACACAACCCTCTCCTCACTAATTATATCCCTAATCGATATGACACCATGCAATTTCTCACCATCCATAACAATTAAGTGCCTGGTCTTATGATCGTTCATTAATAACGCAGCCTTGTAAATATTATCCCCAGGGTTTACCGTTACTAATTTACCCACAGTGCCAACCTCAGTAACCCTGGCATTCAAGTCCTTACCGCTGGCCAAAGCTCTAATCACATTCCTCTCGGAAATCACGCCAATTGGTTTGCCAGCATCATTCACTATCACTAATAGGCCCACATTCTCCCTAGCCATTATCTCAACGGCATCCCTAACCCTAGCGTTTTGATTTATTACGAGTGGTTTCCTCTTTATTATTTTGTCTACCGTAATGCTCATCGGCAGTTACCATGCATTATCACTTAAAAACCTTACGCATAATCAATAATTATTGATAATTATAAATAATCAATAGGCAAGTAGTGATGAAACAATTTAAAAAAGATAACGTGAATTATACTAAGTAATGGAGTATTCAATGATATCATTCATAGTTGGAATCGCAATCTTCCTAATTCTCATTATCGCATCAGTAGTAGGGCTTAGGAATAGGGTTGCTATAATCCACGGAATAACCAGACACCCATGTACCGGAGATACATGTCCTCTATCTCTAGACTTGTTAATACTTAATCCATTGAGGCTCATCTCCATCGCACCAAGGGGTTTTTATGCATACTTAATGATGCGCTTCATCAAGGATGACGGATCCATAGTACATTTCTTTAGGGGTTACGTACCATCATTGAGCAACACTTGGAGAATTCTAGACTTTATACCCAGTGTTCGATTATTTAATATAGCCATTAGTGGTGATGGTATTCACGTAACGGACATAATGCTACCATACCCATCATTCCTAGAACTACCCGGCAGTTCCTCGTTACCATTTGACACAAAGACGGGCGAGCCAACGGGTATGGTGAATTTCCTAAGCATTAGAAGGGCTTTGGCCGTGGAGATTGGTGAGAAGCTCGTGCAATCCATGAGTTTAGCCGAGATCGTCAAGAGGGTCCTGGTTGATTTAGCGTTTTATGACGGGGTTATTCCCACGAAGTACACGATAGCATTACCGAAATTACTGGCGTTGGCTGGCATTCAGGTTGATGGTGAAGTTAGGATCATTGATGGCTCGACGGGTATGAGTTTCAGGAGGATTATTAAGTGTCCATCAGTGCTTGGTTACGGTATATGCGTCAGAAATGGTATCAGGACAACGTGGGTCTGGGCAACAATGATAGAAGCCCTACTCGGACTGGTTTACGCATTCACATCATCATTGCTACCACTGGTGTTACTACCCATTGCATACCTAGTAGTAATAAGTGCTGCCGGTAGATTCATCTAACGACGCTGTATGGGCAAACCCTCCTATGTTCACAGAGGGAGCATAATCCACGACTTGGGTTCGGCCTTGGGTTCCTAAACCCCAGCCAGTACTCAAGTGCATAATCAACATCTTTAAGGAAGTCATTAAAGGACCTAACCTTGATGCGGTGCATAACCACGTGCTTTGTGAGCGTTATTGCGCCCTCGGCATTTTCCATGTGCTTGATTATAACATCAATGTTGTCAATGATGCGAAAGTCAACACCCCTAATCATCTTAACGACAGCAACACCCCTTGGGCTAAGGCCTAGGTAGGTGAGCATGTGGAAGTAGGACTCGGCCTGTAGGCTTTCCCTACCCCTAACGACTTTGATATTCCTTGGATTGCTCGTGGTCTTTAACTCAATCACATAGGTGGGTTTCCCATCAACGTTTATGATTAAATCTGGGAGCCCGAGTATGGGTACATCACTTCTAACCATGACTAGAGAGGGTTCTTGGATAAATGGTTTTGTGAAATCGGCATAACCAATCCAATTCCTCATCTTCTCGTTAAAGAAGTAAGCGCCTTCCTCGCCCCTATTGATAATTACGGGAGTCCAACCAACATCCAACCCAAGGGCCTCCTCATCCACACCCAACTGCCTGGAATGCTCCAATAATCCATAAACAATACTCTCATTGACAATCCTACCCCTTAGGTAGTCAAGACTGAGCTTATACTCACAACCCCACAGTTGAGACCCAATGTAACCACTCATTAGAAATAAGGCACCATGCTTAAGCCTCGGAATCCTAATCACTTCACTACCCCAATGCAAAACCGCCGATTCGCCCATCAACTCAATGTGGGGCGCTGCATCGAGCCTAGGCACGGTAATTACCAAGCTATAACACGGTAAACCCAGTATAAAGCGTTTACCTTAAGAAGATTTATATTACTTAATATGAGGGTCATGATGTGGGTAAGGTAAAGATCATAGCGACGATAGGCCCTGCCACGGAGAAGCCTGAGGTATTGAGAGAGCTTGTTAGGTATGTTGATGGTGTTAGGATAAACTTCTCACACGGCAATGCCAACGAGTGGAGGACTAGGGTTTTCAACGTCAGAGAATTCAGGGGTGATGTCGCCATACTAGGTGACCTGAGGGGTCCCGGTGTCAGGACTGGGGTCATGAAGCCCATATACCTAAATGCCGGCGATACCGTTGAGTTCAGGTTTGCAAACCAATCAGATGGTAATTACGTGCCTATACCGAACCAATCATTCTTTAGGGTAATAACTATCGATGACATCATTGTGATGAACGACGGTAGGTTGAGGTTGCGCGTGGATAAGATACTCAGTGATAGGGCAGTCCTCACAGCCTTGACAACAGGCTCGATAACCCAGGAGAAGGCTGTCGTAATTAAGGGTAAGGATTACCCAATACCAATACTCGACGATTACGATAGGGAGGCACTGAGGTTCGCCGTTGAGGTTGGTATGGACTACGTGGGCATTAGTCACGTAAGGAGTTCTGACGATATTGAGGAGGTTAGGACGGAACTGAGGAGGCTCGGTGGTGATTGGATCAGGCTTGTGGCTAAGATTGAGGGTCCTGATGCGGTGAAGAACATTGATGATGTCGTGTGCGCGAGCGACTACGTAATGGTTGCCAGAGGTGATTTAGGTATGCACTTCGACCTTGAGGAGATACCCAGGATCCAAAGCTCGATAATAAGGGGAGCTCATAAATGTGGTAAGCCGATGATGGTTGCAACCCAGCTCCTGGAGTCAATGATTGAGCAGCCAGTACCCACTAGGGCCGAGGTTGTGGATATAACGAACGCGGTCATGGAGGGCGTGGACTCATTACTACTGACAGGCGAGACCGCCGTTGGTAAGTACCCAATAGAGGCTGTCCAGTGGTTAAAGAGGGTTGCCGGTGAGTATGAGGATGAGGTGCATGTGGAGAGGGGCGTATTGGCTAATATAACCGATAGGCTTGCCCTGGGCATCATCCAGCTTGCCGAGGATATTGGGGCTAAGATAGTCATTTATTCAAGGGGTGGTAGATTCGTTGAGGTCATCTCTAGGTATAGGCCTAAGGTCCCAACGTACGTCGGCATTAGCGATGAGAGACTACTAAGGAGGTTGAGGCTTTATTGGGGTGTTGAACCCATATTGATTGGGGATGTTAGGGATTACGAGGAGGGAGAGAGGGAGACTTTGAATAAGTTGATTAAGGATGGGTTAATAATCAAGGGAGACCTAGTCCTACTCGCCCATGGGGTTATTGATACGTACAACGACTACGGAATTAGGATAATAAGGGTTTAAGGGTCCTTAAGCACCTGGGATAACGTCTCTTAATTATTAAGTAAGCTATGTACATAATTAGAACATTGATAAGCAGGAGGAAAGCACCGACTGAAGCATAATTCATGATAAAGGCCTTGATTGTTAGGTATAGGAGTACGGAAAATACCGAGGCAATAATTACTATAATCGCGATACACGCATACGTAGCCATGGCATTTCCAATCCTACCCTTAGTTCCAATCACCTTCAGGGCATCCCCAATTCGTTTACCGCTGGGTTCTAGGTAAACCTTGACATAACCAAGCCTTATTAACTCCTCAGCGGCCCTCCTCTCATTCTCACTTAACGAATCATAAGCCACCCTACCACTACCCAAAATCCTCCTCAATAGCCTCTCTGCATCCTCGCTTAACTCGCCCATCTAAACACCACCCTGCTAACCAATTCAGATGGTTCTAATTGCCTAAATACAACATTACGGGTCCTAAGAAGCTCAACCGCAGTGTTGAGTCTAACAAGTACGTCATTGATGTCGTTACCATAAATCACCAGGTAATGGTCATTACCATCATTGATAATAGCCCCTAGCCCAGCTACATCACCCATTAATGACGAATCAAGGAAACCCAGCCAAAGCGCGGAGATCCAATTGTCACCAATACGCACAATCCAATCGCCAATATCCACATTAAAGCACACCTTACTTGATTTTAAATTGTTGATATCTAACGTATCATAACTCCTAACAACCCCAACCCTCACCCTCGTAACACTAACATCACCAGGTTTACTCATACGTCTAAAGACAAGAAAGTATACAAGCAGTAGAACTACCGTAATGACCACGAATAAGATGGGACTTATGAGAAATAGAACAAAAGCCATCAAAATACCCAAAATCCAGTACCACCTCCTCCTTAAAAAATCACTAACACCCATTATCAGCAAAATAACCTAATCATGAACTCTAATTAACCAAATGGATAAAAAGAGAGAGATAAAGCATAAAATCAAGAACCTCTGGGAATAACACAACATAACTAAGCTTATAAAAATAAACATAAACTCCCACGAAACAAAATTCCCCTCACTTTATTAAGCATGTTACGAATCAACGTCAACAAAAAATAAGTATTTACATAGGATCAATATTAATAATTAATTTGAAACGTTTAAGAGGCAGCAACTTCATACTTTTATCGTGCCCAAGAAATCCAAGAAGACCACAGAGGAGAAGAAGGAGGGAGAGAAGGCAGAGAAGAAGAAGTAAGGCAATATTTTACGAATAACCGCTTTAAATGCATTTATTTTAAAAATCAATTTATTTTTCTATTTTTCATAAACCCAGGTAATACCGCTATAAGTATGGCCGGTTGCATGCCCAACCACGGCATAACCCCCCTTCTGTAGCATTGCTCTAAGGCCCTACCCGGACCTCACCCGTGGAGATCACAGGTCCCTACTTGGGCCACCATCCCCTGCGACCTCTCGGTCGGCGGGTTGCCCCGCGGGGATCCACGGCTTTGGGGGAGTTTCCTCAGGTGGGTCGTTGCCGAACCCACCCGGTTCGAGGCCGTGGTTGGGCATGCAACCGCGCTTTAATTTAGAGTTGGTGTATAAACCTTAGCTTAGTTTGTGCCTTGGGTTATGAGTTCGAGGTATGGAATAATTAAATCTTATAAACCCTTAATTCGGATACGGTTTGAATGGGTAAATACATATATCCCGATGCGATTATTACAACGGCTGGTCATGTGGATCATGGAAAAACAACATTGGTTCACGCATTGAGCGGTGTTTGGGTTGCCAGGTATAGTGAGGAGATTAAGAGGGCTATGACTGTTAAGTTGGGCTACATAACAATAGGCCTTTATGAGTGCCCTTCAATGGAGGGTGAATTTAGGGTTATTAGTGATGGCTTGCTTAAGGATGGTAAATGTCCCAATGGTGATGAGCCGATACTGAGGAGGAAGGTGTCAATACTCGATGTTCCAGGACATGAGGTCCTGATAAGCACCATGATATCGGGCATCTCCTACGTGGATGCAGCCCTGCTCGTTATTGACGCATCAATGCCTGTACCGCAACCACAAACTGAGGAGCACTTCACTGCATTATCCATAATGGGCCTTGATAAGTTAATAGTTGTCCAGAACAAGCTTGACCTGGTCGCTAAGGAGCAGGCCCTTGAGAATTATAAACAGATCAGGCGTTTCCTTAGTGGTACCTGGGCTGAGGGTTCGCCTGTGATCCCGGTCTCGTCATTGCATAAGGTGAATATCGAGGCCGTATCCACGCTGGTAGATAGGTTGGTTAAGCCTAGGGAGGTCTCGGATGGTGACTTTAGGATGTTGGTGCTTAGGAGCTTTAATGTTAATAAGCCTGGAACGACACCGGATAAGTTGGTTGGTGGTGTCCTTGGTGGTACGGTTATTCGCGGCATGGCAAAGGTCGGTGATGAGATTGAGATAAGGCCTGGGCTTAGGCTTGGTAATAAGTATGTACCAATAACGACTAAGATAGTTAGTATAGCTATTGGAAACGAACGCGTTGATGAGGCAAGACCTGGTGGCTTGGTGGGCATTGGCACGGAGCTCGACCCAGCGTTAACGAAAGCCGACTCACTAGTGGGTAGTGTTATTGGTAAACCTGGCACATTGCCGCCTGTATGGAGTGACCTATCCCTAGAGTTTCACAGGATTGAGAAGCCCGGTGATGAGGCCCTGAAGGAGCTCTCGTTCAAACCTAGGGATGTGGTTATGGTCCATGTGGGCTCAGCAGCCGTTATGGGCATAGTCAAGGGATTCCACGGAGACAGGTTAGATATTATGCTTAGGAAGGCTGTGTCCGCGGAGGAGGATTCCAAGGTTGTTATTACTAAGCAGGTTAATAATAGATGGAGGATAGTTGGTTACGGAATTCTTAAGGACGGTAACGTTGTCCTTGATTGATGATTATGATGAAAATAGAGTGCGTTACCTTTGATAGTAGTGCGTTGCTGTTTATGTTTACTACGGGTTCAAGGATCTTGGATCAAATAATCAATATTATTGAGTCACCCATAATACCCATAATCCCATACCCAATAATTAATGAGTTAAGGAAACTTAGTGACTCAGGTAGACCTAGTATTGCGAAGGCCGCCAGGAGTGCGTTAGATTATGTGCTCAATAACTTCTCCATCGCGATGGTGGAGGGTTCACCTGATGATTCTGTCATTGAGGTTTCCAGGAGGTATGGGTGTATAGCCATTACACTAGATATGAAATTACTAAGGAGGTTAAGGAGTCTAGGCATTAGGACTATTTACTTACGAGCCAGTTCAAACATGCTCGAATCAGACCTCCAATAATAACTAGTATTCCTCATAGGCAGCATGCACGAAAATAACCTTTTAAAGCATAGAGTTGTAATAAGGTATCTGGGGGCGAATGAGGGCGGGTCACTAGGCGGCCTTCGCGCCGCAGGCGGCACTTTGCCCGACACCCCCTATCGTAGTCTTTATTGTTGCTGATGGTATCTCTCAATTTTACAAATTTATGATTTTATAATTTGAATTGGTTTGGTCTCCAGCCGCATGTTGTTTCCTGGATTCTTCCCTCGAGTGCGTCCTTTAACAGCTTTCTTGGGTCCTTAACCTCCATCATGGGTTTACCACTTGCGTTTCTGATGAACATGGTAACCTCAGCCAATATACTGAGGGCTATCTCGCCTGGAGTCTTTGCGCCAATATCTAAGCCAATTGGTGAGTGTAACCTGCTTAACACATAATCCAGCTCCAACCCTCTCTTCACCATTTCCGCAATCATTACAGCAGCCCTCCTCTGACTAGCCAGTAGGCCAACGAACCTGGCTCCACCCCTTAAGGCCATGTATAGGGCATCTGCATCATAGGGCTTGCCACCCTCGTTAGCGATAATGACTATGGAATCATTCACAATCAACTTCTCTAAATCCCTCAGGTCATTGCTGATGAGGTAGGCATTACTGAAGGCGTCTTTATCCACATCATTACTGCCTACAACAGCTATGTAATAACCAACTGCGCTTCCAACATCAACCAAGGCCTTGGCTATTAACCCAGAACCAACAACAATTATTGTTGGCCTAACCTCAATCGGTTCGGCGATAACCCTGGTATCGCCAATCACGACATCGACAATCCTATTTTCAGCCAACGCCTTATTCGCAACTTCAATAATGGAATCATTCGCAATACCGAGCATCGCCTTACCATTGATGACTATGTCAGAGGCAGAATCATTACCTTTAATCAACTTGACAATAACTGCCTTACCACCCAATGATGTAGTGCTAGTCAATGCCCTAAAGAACTCGCAGGAGGACACGGTTACTTATATTATTTATTTAAAGTTAGATAAATCTTTCTTGCCTGCTCTTATTTCACTATTCAGAGGTGTTAGGGAGTGTTTAAATAAGAACTCTGATTATGTGTAATGATGAGCGTGCCCAGGACTACGCATAAGGAGGCCGGTCCAAAGGTTGCCAATTTCTTCATAATCACAGTGTCCACATCGAGGTATAACGCAAAGATCAATAATCAACCGTACACGGATGAATCTGGTGATGTTGCCGAGTCAATGTTGAAGGAGGCTGGGCAGAGGGTAGTTGGTAGGGACTTGATTAAGGATGACTTGGTCATGATAAGGTCACTCGTGGACTCCCTACTGCTCAGGGATGATGTCGATGTCATAGTACTCACGGGAGGTACTGGGTTGGCCAAGAGCGATGTTACGATAGAGGCCGTAAGACCGCTCTTTGAGAAGGAACTTGAGGGGTTCGGCGAGTTATTTAGGTACCTGAGCTACCCCAAGATCGGTACTGGCACAATAATGACCAGGGCAACGGCTGGTATATCCAGGGGTAAGTTGATAGTGGCGTTACCCGGCTCGCCCGATGGTGTTAAGACCGGGTTGGAAATAGTGCTTCAGGAGCTCCCGCACATACTCTACATAATCAGGAGTTAATTGATTAGAGCTCGGCCTCATTGTGGTTAAGAGCCACTCGGCTTCATTGCTCCTTTTTCCTCCCCGTGCCGTCTACGGGACTGGCTCCCATCGAGGACACGGGGGTTTCCTCGGGTGCCTTCCTCCACCTCGCAACTGCTCACAGGCTTCACAGTGGCACCCTCCGATTTAGTGTTAGCATAAAAGTTTATAAATTTTAATGCTTCTAGCGCTCTTGTGAAGCAGTTGGTTTTTAGGTCAACGGTTTCGAGTTATGGTACTGATAGGTATGGGAATAGGAGGTATGGTATAACCATTCCATCAAAACTTAGGGAGAAGGGGGAGGAATTGTACGGTAAGGAGGTGGTTGTGATTGTTATCCTACCGGATGATGAGGAGTGAGCTAACCGGCTCTAAGGAGGCTCTTGGTAAGTTTCAATTCGTCACAATAAGTGGTAGGGTTGAGTTTGAGGACGTGGGTAGGGTGGTTAAAATCGCTCACTACTACTCAAGGGCTGTGAAGGCTGGGATTAACCTAGCACTAAAGGGAGTTCCCCTAAACGATGCTGTCAAGGAGTTGTATAGGATTATTCCATATGCCTTCTATGCCGAAACAGCCTATAAGCAAGCCCTAGCGTTGATTAAGAACGGTGGTAATAAGATTGAAATAAGGAGGAGGTGGATTGCATGTAAGGGGAGTAAGGCAGATAGGGGTAATAGGGGGATAAAGTTCCACGTCTTGGAGGATCACGTTGAGGTTAAGGTTAAAGACCCATGGGGTAGGTGGATTGTTGGGAGAGCCTACTTCGGTAGGAAGTACCTACCACTACTCCGTGAATTAGAGGAGTTAGCGGGTAAAGGGGAAGAGGGTTACGGTGCAGTAATCTCCTTTAAGGAAAAGCCAATGATTCATTTGCAGATCCCGCTATGGCTTTATCTGAAGCACTTTTCAGTGAAGAAGCCCATCGGTTATGGTCTTATTGCCGGTTTTGATTTGAATAGTGATAGGCTTAATGTGGTCGTGATTGATAGGGATGGTAGGATTGTTACGACAAGGACTTATTGGTACCCAGAGGTTACTCGACCCGGATTTCCAAGGGAGAAAGGAAAAGCTCTACGTTTGAATGCATTATCTAACGCCCTGAAGTTCCTCTCTAGGATTGGTGTTGATTACGTGGTCTTCGAGGACCTATTCCTAGTGAAGGGAAGAAGGAGGTTCACGAAGAGCAAGAGCGGTAATAGGAGGATTTCACGATTTGCCAAGAGGCAGCTGTTAACCCACGGCGTCATTAAATCACTAAGGCTAGGCTTTAACGTAATCCTAGCAAACCCCAAGGGCACCACAAACTCCAAGGAGCATGAGAAAGTAATGAAGGAAAGGGGCTTCGACAGGCATACTGCATCCGCCTACTTAATAGCATTAAGGGGACTAGAAACAAATAGCATTAAAGGGGTTAGAAGTAATTAGAAGCAACGAACAGTTACGTAAAAACGTTATAGACAGAGGTAGTTAGTGCACCTGTGGATTCCCTTAAATCCTTAACGCTGCATTATCGTCTGATGGACCTCATACTTTCAATAATACCGTTCGCGGGATCGGTGCTCATGACCTACTACACATACGAAAACTACAGGTATGTCAACGTGTGCCTACCAGGCGTGTTTCATTGTGAGCGTTTCAATTTCATAGTGCCCAGAAGAATAAGGTTGGTGTTGGCCGTTGGTGCGGCTGTGGTTCTTGCAGTATTAGGTGTCTTATTTATTCTCAATATGTACTTACCGGCCCTCATCATCTCATTGATGGGCTTAATAATTGGGGTTTACGGCATATACCTACAGGTGAGTCATAGGACGTATTGCATGTATTGCTTAACCACCGATATCATACTCCTCATATCAGCCTTGATCGCGGTCTTAAATTTGTAGGGATTACGCCTTATGAGTATAAAATACTTAAGAAACGCATTTTTACCCAATGGCGAAGTACTTTTAAGATAATAATCCTTGTTTATCCCGTATGGTGAAGGTTCACTATGAGGGTTCCTTCGATGTCAATAAGCCTAGGGATTTCGTTTACAACTTTCTCGTGGAGCCCAGGAATGTCGCTTCACTAATACCTGGCGTGGAGTCCGTGGAGGTTTTAGATCCAGATAATTTCAGGGTTAGGGCTTCGCTGGGTGTTGGTGCGATCAAGGGTACCGTAAACATCACGGCGAAGTTCGCCGAGAAAAAGCCTCCGGAGAGTGCTAAGGTTGTTGGTAGGGGTAGTGGTATGCAGAGCACGATGGATTTTGAGATGGGCTTTAAACTTGAGGAGACAGTTTCAAGCAGTACCAAGGTTAATTGGTACTTCGATGGTAATGTTGGTGGTTTGATAGGTTCAATGGGTGCCAGGGTACTTGACCCTGTGGCTCAGAGGATTGTTCAGGATACCGTGCAGAAGCTAAAGCAGAAGTTGACGCAGTAGGTCTTGATGGGATGCACAGTTGTTAAAACCCAAAAACTTATTAACTCATTCATAACTCGGTCTTGATAGGTATGAGCCTAGTACTAAAGCCTAAGGAGTCAGCCCTACAGAAGCCGCACATTAACCTAGCCGTAATAGGGCATGTGGATCACGGTAAATCAACACTTGTGGGACACCTACTGGTGGTGACTGGCTATGTCGATGAGAAGGGCTTCAAGGAACTTGAGGAGCAGGCTAAGAAGATGGGTAAGGAGGACTTCGTCTATGCCTGGGTAACAGACAGGCTTAAGGAGGAGAGGGAGAGGGGTGTCACGATAGAGGCAATGCACGTGGGCTTCGAGACACCCAAGTACTTCATAACAATAATCGACCTACCAGGCCATAGGGACTTCGTTAAGAACATGATAGTTGGTGCAAGCCAGGCAGATGCAGCCTTACTGGTGATTTCAGCAAGGCCAGGTGAGTTTGAGACGGGTATTGGACCACAGGGACAAACTAGGGAGCACCTATTCCTGGCAGCCACATTGGGTATTAGGCAGGTCATAGTTGCCGTTAATAAGATGGACGTTGTTAATTATGATCAGAAGAGGTACGAACAAATTAAGGCTGAGGTTGGCAAGCTCATGAAGCTGCTAGGCTATGATCCATCGAAGGTGCCATTCATACCGGTTAGTGCGTTGAAGGGTGATAATATTAAGGAGAAGAGCAACAACACACCTTGGTACAATGGACCCACACTAATCGAGGCCCTTGACACCATACAACCACCACCGAGACCCGTGGATAAGCCATTCAGGTTGCCTATACAGGACGTCTACACAATAACAGGTGCAGGTACGGTGGTTGTCGGCAGGGTAGAGACCGGGGTTCTTAAGGTCGGTGATAGGGTTGTCATAATGCCACCCGCTAAGGTTGGTGATGTGAGGAGTATCGAGACTCATCACATGAAGCTCGAGGATGCAAAGCCCGGCGACAATATCGGTATAAACATTAGGGGTATTGAGAAGGAGGATGTGAAGAGGGGCGATGTGATAGGTCACCTCGCCAATCCGCCAACCGTTGCCGAGGAGATCGTGGCGAGAATCGCCGTTCTATGGCACCCAACAGCCATAGGGCCTGGCTACACGCCAGTTCTGCACGTGCATACGGCTACAATACCAACACAGATCGTAGAATTAATAGCTAGGCTAGACCCAAGGACTGGCCAGACTGTTGAGCAGAAGCCACAGTTTATTAAGCAGGGCGATGTTGCGGTCGTTAGGTTGAAGCCCCTTAAAGATGTTGTTGTTGAGAAGTTCAGTGACTTCCCAGGCCTTGGTAGGTTCGCCCTTAGGGATATGGGTAGGACAATAGCCGCCGGCCAGATAATAGAGGTGAAGCCTAAGAAGGTTGAGATAAAGGCGTGATGATTAATGCCGAGAAAAGCGCGAATACGCATTTGGGGCACGGACAACAAGCAGGTGGATGACCTAGCAAACGAGATAGTCGGTATAGCAAAGAAGCTGGGTGTAAAGGTCTCGGGCCCAATACCATTACCAAGAAAGAGGTTGCTCGTGACCGTCAGGAGAGCGCCCAGTGGTCAGGGTTACCACACATACGATCATTGGGAGATGAGGATATACAAACGATTAATCGACATAGACGCGGACGAGAGGGCACTAAGGCAATTAATGAGGATTAGGATACCCGAGAACATAAAAATAGAAATAGAACTAATAGATTAATACAATCACGGCATCATTAATAATTCATTAAACAATCAAAACTAATTGCGATGCTTCGCTATCATTTATCCTTAAGAGTTGTTATTTTAAATGAACAGGTACAACAGAAAAAAGTGGTCATTAACAATAATACGTATGGTTAGGCAAAGCATGAGGAGGTACGGGATTGCCATAATAATTGGTACGTTAGCCCTGTTGGGCATAGTGCTTGCCGTGGTATTAAACCTATGGACACCCACGAAAATTTACGACTCACTCACGGCAACGCAAAGTTTTACGGTCGTCGCCAATTTCAGCAGTGGTTCCATACCGCCTTCACTCATGTATAAAATGATAAATAACACGTATGAGAGCGCCCTGAAGGGCTTCGTCACACTAGAACAACCACCATACCCAGTGGTTAACGTTAAACTATTCAGCAATACCCTGGTTACGTTTAAGTTACCTAGCGGCTTTAGGTACGAATATGTATCAATTGTCATTCACGACAATAGGATCTATGTGTACGAATTTAATAACGCACAGGATTATAAGTTATACACGGTAGTCTCAAGGCCTATAGCCTCAGTAACAGTAAAGATAATATACCCTGAAATTAAGGTTGGGAACACCACATTAGTACCGGTCAACACATTTACAATTGAAAAGTTCAACGTACCATTACCAGGCACATTGGATGCGTCAGTCGACCCAGTGACTTATTTTGAATCGGATTCAATCACGTGGTACGACGTATTCGGTTCAGTAGTCGCAGCAAATACCACTGCGGCGGGTTGGTTCTACATAGTGCCTTATCAGGAGGTTAATAGTATAACAGTTGATGGTAGCTCATACCCAGGTTTTGGGTATGAATTATGTACGTCGAATGCGCCAGGCCGAACCATAGGTGTTGGTTCATACGCAGCTCAGACATATGTTTGGGCTGGTTATGCAGCCAATCTATGCCCGGTCACCTATGTACTTTCTAACTGGCCGTGGGTTGGCATGGATGCCGCAGGCAATGTTTATAAACCAACATCACCCCCTGGAGCGATGTCAGAGGAACCTGGATGCGGATGCTCGGGTGTATCGTTCACGTTTGAGTTTCCGCTGCCAATATCTGGCGAGGGCTGACCCTTTCTATTCGAAATAAGTATATTAAAATAACTTATTTTGTTTCTCTTAGTTTCAGTTCCTCAGCCCTCATCACTGGCTATGCTCAGTGGGCTCTAAATTCATCAAACAAGGCGAGTTGGTTTCAACGCCTATAAGGTTTTTGTTGGAGTTGCGTTCAGTTTAGAACCGATTCTTCATCCCTCCGCGAACTCGGCACTCATCACCGTAATACATTTATTACTGCGCGCTTATTAACCATTAATGATTCGTACCTTCCTCGACAACGGTTTAACGGTCATTGTTCACCGAATGCCTGTGGATGTTGCCGCAATATACATGTTCTACAATGTTGGTGCTAAGAATGAGTACGCCGGCATCTACGGTGGTTCTCACCTTGTTGAGCACATGTTATTTAGGAAAATTGAGGGCTTGGACAAGAGTATTGATGAGCTTGTCGAGGGTGTTGGTGGGTACTTCAATGGCTTCACGAACTACGACTACACGGCGTATGTGGAGGTGCTTCCGCTTGAATCCGTGGAGTTGGGTCTCGAGATCGAGAGTAAGAGAATGGTTGGCGCATTATTTGATCCTGGGGAGTTCGAGCTGGAGAGGAAAATCGTGCTTAGCGAGTTTGACATGAATGAGAACGAGGTGGACTTTAGGTTGATGTACAGGGCCTCGATGACCGCCTGGGACACCCATCCCTATAGGTATGCTGTGATTGGTTTGAGGAGGGATCTAAACAAGGTTTCCAGGGATGAACTGTACAGGTACTACAGGCGTTATTACAATACGAGGAACGCAGTATTAGTGATCATCGGCGGTTTACCGGAGGAGAAGGCTATCGAGTTGGCTAGGAAGTACTTTGGTGGATTGGGGGAAGGTGGTGATGCTGGTTCCGTGGAGGCTTGGGATGAGAACATGCCGGGTAGGGTTAGGATCGAGATAAGGGCACCGCCTAATGAATCGCCGAGGCTGTTATACGCCATTAAAGTGCCTGGCGTTCACGATATAGAGGGCTTCAGGGAGGTTGTGCTCTTCGACTTCGTGGTCTCCGGTGATAGGGCGTTCACATACGGCTTAACTGCCCGAGAACCAATGGCTGTGCCAAGGTCCTCTAGGTTGTATAGGTTGGTTGAGGAGGGTCTTGGCGATGTTGTGTATAGTTATTACGAACCAACACTCATGAACAACCTGTACTACGTAATAGTCTATGGCGTGAAGGATCCGGATAAGGTTGTTGGTAAGATTGAGGAGTTGATAATGGAGAGACCGAATGATGAGGAACTTGAATTCGCCAGGGAGAGAATCATGGCTAGGTTGTCCTTCTCCATGGATGCACCCAGCAAATTAGGGCAGTACGGGTTATCCCAATTATTCACAGGTGACAACGGAACAAGTCTCGCCCTTTCTTGTCGTGGGTGGTTTTTAAGTCTGGTTGTTGCTTTTCTTGTGGATGTTGTGTAGGGCTGTTGCTGTTGAGCTGGAAGTCCCCAAGGGTGTTTCTAAGCTACTTTATTCTGTAGAATCTGTGTACCTAGGCATTGTTAGGGAGGTTGTTGAATACGCCGTTAAGAACAATGTTTTGAGTGCAACACAACTCCAGGGCTTGTTCTACAGCAGGTATAGGAGTGAGTATCCAGACTTGCATGCCCACCTAATAATCCAGGCGATTAGGCAGGCATCGCAAATCGCGAAGTCATTCATGGAGAGGAGGAGGAAGGGCTTGGCGAATAAGCCCTACCCGGAGGTTAGGAGCGTCTCGATTAGGTTTACGGAGAAGGCATGGAGTTATGATCAATTCGTTAAATCAATAGCACCGGTTAGGCTTGAGCTATCCTTACCCAATGGTCGAACCGAGGTTTGGCTTAGACCGCACAAGCGCTTCTGGCTCTACTGGTGGAGGGTACTAACTGGAGAAGCCGAGCTAGCGAGTACGTTGATCATTAAGAGGAAGGCTAACAAATGGTACGCCATATTCATCTTCAAGCTGAAGCCCAGGGAGGAGGAGCTAAAATCAATTGTTGCCTTCGACATCAATGAGAACACGGTAGCCGTTGGTAAGATTGACCTACCATCCACGGTGGACAAGGTGACTGATTGGAATAGGCAGTATCTCATGCCACAACTCTACATGATAAGGACTGATTTTGGTAGACTAGCCAGGAGGTATGAGGCAATTAGGAACACAATTATCGAGAGACTAAAACCACACTTCACATTACCGAATGGTAAGTACGTGAACATTACAGATACGAGAGAGTTTAGGAAGCGTGTTAAGCACCTAAGGGAGAGGGTTAGGAAGGTTGGTCGTGTTAGGCATGTGGCTAACGAGTTAACAAAGACGCCGGCAATAATCATAACCGAGGAGCTTGGTGATAACCCTCAGGAGTCGATGATTGAGGATGTTGGGAAGAGTGAATTGAGGCATAGGATTAAGCAAACACCGTTCAAGGCTGTAGAGAGGGCTGTGGAGGATAAGGCTTTGGAACATGGATCCAAACTGTTCCACGTATCATTCTACAGGAACAGCAGAGTATGCCCAATACACTTCGTGAGGTTGAAGAGGACCGATGATTGGCACATCCTAAAATGCCCAGTGGGCCACTACGTAAATAGGGATCATGCCTCAGTCATGAATATGGCTTGGAAAACAACTCCAGAGGCATGGACAAAAGGCGTGTGGTGGGACTTGAGGAAAAACATGAACTGGAGAAAGTACGAAGGAAAGTCAAACCCACTAATACCACACCCCATCGTGCAGTATCTACGTGCCATACTAAAGACCTTCACGGCCAGCGAGGAAAGCCCCGCAGTGCTGGCCCGGGGCAAACCCATGAACCACCACCGGATACGAAATGAAGGTGGCGGCGAGGAAACCTCCCAAAAAGGGAGGAGGTCAGCCAAATGCAGTTACTAAGGCTATTGAGGGTGCCACGAGATTGGGTAGTGATGAGTATATGGATTTCGCGAGTAAGTTATTGAGTTCTCCAATAATCATCACTTATAGGTGATGGGCATGAATAGACTATTCATTAAATCGCCCGTTAATGATGTTGCCGTAATAAACCTCGCACTAAACCTAGGCTCGCTCCAGGAACCAGTTCCAGGAATTGCAAATGTGCTAATACCACTGTGGAGAATGAGCGACTACGCGAAGGAGCTTGAAAGAGTGGGCGTCTCCTTCGTAATCGAGAAGGGGCTTGATTACCTAATGGTTAGGGCTAAGGCTAGGTACTCGGTTATCCCCAAGGCGGTGGAATTACTGGTAAAAACCCTGCTAAATCCGCCAATCGATAGGTTGGATGACGCGATTAGGGAAGCAGGTACTCGCATTACGCTATCTAGGGAGGATGTCATCACCCTATCTATAGCTGAGGCATTAAAATTGTTATTTAATGACCATCCATACTCGAGACACCCCACGGCTTATGAGTATAAATTAACGGGGATAACGAAGGATGATGTTAGGAGGGCGATTGATGGATTACGTGCTATATCCCTAACGGTTGTGGCCCTTGAGGATGTGGTTGAGGTTGATCTACCAAGTGCTAACTATGTGGAGATACCCGTTAGGGGATTTGGTAGTGGTAGTAGGGATGTTAGGCTTGAGGGTAAGGTACAAACCGCGGTTGTAATTATGTACCCAACATACGGTATAAAGGACGTTGAGGGGTCATTTAGGATGGACGTCGCTAATACAGTAATAGGTGGTATGGGGTTGGTATCTAGGTTGTACAGGGAGGTTAGGGTGAAGAGGGGGTTGGCGTATTACGCCTACTCCATGTACTGGCCACTGGGTAGTTCTGGTGTGTTCATCGCAATGGCTGGTGTGCGTAGGGAGTTCGTTAAGGATACCATCGATATTATGCTGAACACGATAAGTAATTCATCATTGAGTGATGATGAGTTGGCTATGGCTGTGAGGAATAGGATCGGTAGGCTTAAGGTCATGAAGGAGTCTCCTGAGGGTATCGCCAACGTACATTCGGTAATACCCACATACGGCCTACCGAGCGACTACTATGATAGATACATAAATTATATAAGGAATTTAAGGCCTGAGGATGTGGCTCACGAAATAAGAGACTTGCAACAACCCGTCATAGTTACTGTAGGTACGTAACATCGCTATATCCTATTTAGGAAAAATTTATTAATATATAAGGTCCTTGTTTCGCGTGAATTACCTAAACCGGAGCACAGGAAACCCAGTAAAATCGCCCTGGCTTACTCAGGCGGTTTAGACACTACAGTGGCTATTCATTGGCTTAGGAATAAGTTTAATGCCGAGGTTATCACGGTCACGGTAGACGTGGGTCAGGACGATGATTTTGAAGAAATAGAGAGAAGGGCTTACGCAACAGGCGCGTCTAAGCATGTCTATGTTGACGCAAAGAGTGGGTTCGCCAATGGTCCAGTGGCAATGGCTATAATGGCCAATGCCCTTTATGAGGATAAGTACCCTCTTGGTACGGCCCTAGCTAGGCCATTAATTGCCGAGAAGGTCATTGAGGTAGCTAGGAGGGAGGGTTGCGATGCGGTGGCCCATGGATCCACGAGTAAGGGTAACGACCAGGTCAGGTTTAATGAGACCCTAATGGCCCTGGCACCCGACATAGCGATAATAGAGCCGGCCAAGATCTGGGGCATGGATAGGGCCAGTGAGATAGATTACGCCAAGAAGCACGGAATACCAATACCAAGCATCCACAGTAGGTTCAGTATTGATGATAACCTCTGGTCAAGGAGCATAGAGGGTCGTGAGATTGACGATCCATTGGCCGAAGTGCCTGAGGATGCCTTTAAATGGACGGTATCGCCTGAGAGTGTTCGTGAACCGTTGATTCTGGATATCGAGTTCAGGGAGGGATTGCCCGTGGCTATTAATGGTGAGAAAATGGACCTGGTTGGTATAATCACCACGTTGAATAGGGTCGTTGGTGCGCATGGATTCGGTAGGGTTGATCATGTGGAGAACAGGGTTGTTGGTTTTAAATCCAGGGAGGTTTATGAGGCGCCAGCGGCATTAACACTCATCGAGGCGCACAGAGATCTTGAGAAGCTCGTTTACACGCCACTTGAGTATAGGTTTAAGAGGGTCGTCGATCAAACCTGGACCGACCTGGTCTATCAGGGGCTTTGGCACGAGCCATTGCGTGAGGAGCTAGAGTCATTGGTTAGGGCAATGAATAGGTGGGTCAGCGGTAAGGTTAGGGTTAAGGTGCTCGGTGGTTTGGCTATTCTCGGTAGGGAGAGCCCATACGCAAGCTATAGCAAGGAGCTTGTCGATTACGTAGGCGGTTGGTACCCAAGTGAGGAGGAGGCGAGGGGCTTCATAAAAATGCACACAATGCACTCACTAACGGCCTTCAGGGCTAGACGTAAGGTTGTAACGCCTTAATCATTAGGTCGAGTCATTTTAGTTCAAAAGTCTCAATCAACAAGTACTGCCCGTTTTCAACTGTGGGGTGTTGCATGAAAACGACAAGATAGAGCCTAGAGCTTCATGTTTAACAATTACTTTTGAAGGTGAGGTAGAGTATATTATCCCCCTAATGTGGTTATACATAGCCTATGTATCGTAGGGAGTTGCTCGGGTCTGGGGACTTGGTTAAGGTTAACTACACATCTTCGATAGTTGATGATACTGAGATATTCAAGTACGTGATTGCGGCGTTGATTGTTCATGTTAATGAGCTCGAGAGGCAGGGTGTACTGAGTGGTGATGAGGCGGGCAGGGTTAGGAAGGCGTTGAGGGGTATTTACCGCGATGGCTATAGGCCTGGTGAGGGTTTTGAGGATGTTCATGAGTTCGTGGAAGCTGAGTTGATTAGGAGGGTTGGGCAGGTTGGTGGTTGGGTTGGGCTTGGTAGGTCCAGGAATGACCACGTGGCCACCGCGATTAGGCTTAGGCTTAGGGAGTACATGCTCGACCTAATCAGTGAGCTTATTGAGCTCAGGAAGACCCTGCTCACCAAGGCTGGGGATGCGGCAGACCAACTCATAATTGGGTCCACCCATAGGCAGCCTGCCCAGGTCACCACGTTGGGTCATTACCTGTTAGCGCTGGATGAGTTAACGAGCGATCTGCTTAGCCTACTTATTAGTTCCTACGCGATAGTTGATAGGTCGCCGTTGGGTACCGGCCCGCTGGCTGGTGTTTTGGCGAGGATTGATAGGTCTAGGGAGGCTGGCGAGCTTGGGTTTGGGGATGTCGTTAATAACAGTATCTATGCCACGGGCTCCAGGTTCTTCATGGTCCAGGTAATAGCCTTGATCGTTTCCTACCTAGTCGAGGTTGGTAGGTTCTTGAATAACATCGAGATGTGGTTAATGCCACAGCTCAACTACGTAACGGCTGACCCAAGCCACCTAGCCACGAGTAGTATAATGCCTCATAAGCGTAACCCTGCGACCCTCGAGGTGTTTAGGGCTAGGATTGGGGAGGCTGTGGGACATTTGGTGGCTATGCTCTCCATAGAGAGGCCCGTGGAGTTTGGGTACCAGCTTGACCTGCAGGAGGAGACGAGGCATGCCTGGGTTGTGATGAGGATAGCCATTGAGGGGATCTCTATATTGAGGGACTTCGTAGCGGGGTTGAGGGTTAACGCCGAGAGGATTAGGGAGGACCTTGCCAGGTATCCCGTGACCACGGCTGAGTATGCAGAGTTTGTATCGATCAGTGAGCATAGACCGTTTAGGGAGGTTTATAATGAGGTTGCCAGGGCAGTGAGGAATAATGAGCTTGATAAGGTGTCCTTAAACCCTACCCAGGTAATCAATGAGAAACTGAATGAAGGCTCACCAAACCCAAACCAGGTTAGGGAGGAGGCGGCAAGGAGGTTTCATAGCATTGAGCAATTGAGTAATTGGGTATTAGATAATAGGAATAAATTACTCAGCGTATTAAAATTATTATTATGATTAATAATGAACAAATTTTATATTTTATTCTAAATCCTAATCGAGAATAGGCACGTCCACGGTTGCATGGGGTCTCGAGGGCATACAGGTTAAAGAAAGCGGCATATGCTTCATCGACCTCAACAACGGCAAGATCTACTATAGGGGCTACGACCTAACCGAGCTTGCCAACATGGCGGGCTTTGAGGAGGTGACGTACCTACTACTACACGGTAAGCTACCCAATAGGGAGGAGCTAAATGCCATAAAGGCTGAGTTAGCGAGGAATAGGGAGCTACCCAGCGAGTTGCTCACCCTCCTCAGGTCGTTACCTAGAGGTTTGAGGCCAATAGATGTGCTCAGGCTCTCAATAGACTACCTAGGCACGCTGGACAGGGAAGCATCTAGCAGGGGCTCGCACGACTACGAGAAGGCCCTAGCCCTAATAGCCAGGGCGCCAACGATAGTGGCCACGTACCACAGACTCAGCACAGGCAATGAGGTATCCAGGCCACGTAGTGACCTCGATCACGCGGCCAATTACTTCTACATGTTCTTCGGGAGGGAGCCGAGTGACGTAGAGAGGAGGGCCCTGGAGACAATGTTGATAACGTACATGGGGCACAGCATGAATAACTCAGCCTTCACAGCCATAACCGTGGCCTCCACATGGTCCGACATATACTCGGCGATTGTGGCAGCCCTATCGAGCCTAAAGGCCCACTACATGGCGGTGCAAGTTTCGAGGCTTTAAAGACGATCGTGGAGGTTGGTGATCCCGCTAAGGCTGAGGACTACGTAATCAGCAAGGTGAGGAGGGGCGAGAAGATAATAGGTTTCGGGCACAGGCTTTACAAGAAGTACACGGACCCCAGGGTTAACTACCTGAGAACGATCGCTGGGGAGTTGGCGAGGGAGAAGGGTGGCGAGTACCAGAGACTATACGAAACAGCATTAGCCCTGGAGAAGGCCGTGGAGAAGCACCTAAGCAGTAAGGGAGTTTACGCAAAACACAGACCTATACGCATCACTGATATTCTACACCCTAGGATTTCCACCTGAATATAATCCCGCAAACTTCGCAATAGCAAGGATCGTCGGTTGGGTAGCACATGTGCTTGAATACTGGCAAATGAATGGCCGATTAATCAGGCCCACCGAGAAGTACGTAGGACCCATAGGCCTTAAGTACGTACCACTCAATGAGAGGCCGTGAATAACAAATTATTAATTAAGTAGTGCTTATTTTCAACATTGCTTCACTATTCGTTTCGTGGCAAAATTTTGCCATGGCACGAAATTCGTCTCGTAGACTCATAACTTGTTTGGGTTGGTTAGTTTTTGGAAGTAGGGCTTGGGGTGTGTTGTGCTTCTTGTAGTTCCTCGATGTCTGGTTCGTTGCCTGTCCATAGCCACCTGAATGCTCGTGATAGTTCGAGGCCTAGTTTTGGGTGTAGGATTAATGGCGTTGCCGTGTCTGCGGCTAGTCTGCGTATTTCGTAGTCCTTATCCCTTGTGTCTCCCCCCGTGATTACGATGTCTATGCGTCCCGCCTTTATGTCTTCCTTGACTGTTGTTGTGTCTGTTATTACCTTGATCCACCCGTCTAGTTGGTTTGTTATTTCGTCGATTTGTTCCTTCAGGTACTCGTCGTATGTGTAGACTAGTGCGTTGTTTCTTGGGATCCTTGATGGGGTTGTGGATAGCCAGGCCTTGAGTAGGGCTTCCTGGAGTGTATGCCCACTTGATGCAACCTCGCCTGTGCTGTACATGACCGGGCCTAACCTTGGGTATGCGCCCCTGATCCTGCTCCAGGAGAATTGGCTTGCCTTAACCCACCAGCGCCTCGGTCTTAGTACCAGGTATTCCCTATCCATGCCTAAACCGCTCATTGCTGCCTTGACTGATAGGTCCATCAGGTTTATGCCGATTGCCTTGCTCGTGAATGGCATGGACCTGCTCGCCCTCACGTTCGCCTCTATCACGTATAGTTTGTCACCAACTATGAACTGTATGTTGAACGGACCCCTGATACTCAATGCAATTGCTATCTTGAATGAAGCCTCCGCCATCCTGACCCTCCAGCCATCATTCAGCCTATAGTCGAGGCCCCTGGGTGATATGACCATCGTGCTATCTCCCGAGTGTACGCCAGGTGGTTCGATGTGCTCAACGGGGATTGCTATGACGGACTTTCCGTCACTAACGCCGTCAACCTCTGCCTCAATGCCATTGCCTATGAACTTGGAGACAACCACTGGGTGTTCTGGGCTTATTCTGGTGGCCCTGCTCACGTACTTGACCAGATCATCCCTATTCCTCGCAAGCCCCATGTACGTGCCTCCAAGCACGTAGCTCGGCCTAATCATCACCGGGTAGTCCAGCCACCTCTCCACAATGCCTATCAACTCCTCCAAGGACCTTGCGAAGGTCCAGGGTGGTTGATCAATCCCCAACCCCTCGAGTAACTTTGAGAACTTTACCCTATCCTCGGCTAGGTCAATACTTTCTGGCGATGTCCCGAGTATCTCGCCATTGGATAGCCAGGACCTAGCCTTACCATAGAGCCTCTGCCCAATCTGTCCACCCGCCCAGAGGATGACTACCTTTGGCCTCTCCTTAATCAATATGTTCCTCAGGGTCTCCGGCGTTAATTCCTCAAAGAATAGCTTATTTGCGAAGTCCCAGTCGGTGCTCACGGTCTCCGGGTTGTAATTAACAATACCCACCCTATACCCAAGCCTCCTTAGGGCGAGGACTGTGTTAACCACAGCCCAGTCAAACTCCACGGAAACCCCGATCCTAAAGACGCCAGCCCCGACCACTATGGCATTCACACCAGGCCCTGTGTAGTCATCAACCTCACCACCGTGGGTTAGGTATAGGTAGTTCGTACTGGCCGGCCACTCACCAGCCAATGTGTCTATCTGCTTAACCACAGGCAACCTACTCGGTGCCTCACCGCCTAGTGCACGGCGTATCTGCTCCTCGCTGAAGCCTAGTACGTACAACTCCTCAACAACATCCTCATTCAACGTTATTAGGCCCTTCCTCAACCCCTCGTAGGCATCCACAACCCTCTTGATCGCGTTTAGGAAGAACTTATCGACACCTATCCACCTATTTATCTCGTCGACGGAGTAACCCTCCCTCAGTAGCACGGCTGCGTATAGGAACCAATAGGGCTTCCTCCTCATGACCTTATCCTTCGCCTCCTCAACAGTTGCCTCGTTGTATATGCGACCACCAACCAGGCCCGGCTCCCCAATGTCCAGCATCCTAACGGCTTTCTGCCAAGCCTCCTCAAGCGTTCTCCCTATACCCATTACCTCACCAATACTCATCATCTCGGGACCCAGGGATTCATCAACCTCGAACCTATCACCCTCCCACCTGGGTATCTTAACCACTATGTAGTCGAGACTTGGTTCGAAGGCAGCCACAGTCCTGTTCGTAACCCTATTAATCAACTCATCCAACCTATAACCCAGGGTTAATTTAGCGGCCATGTAGGCTAGTGGATAACCCGAGGCCTTACTAGCCAGCGCGCTCGACCTACTCATCCTAGGGTTGGTCTCTATGACGTACATGTCAGGCCCCCTTGGGTTTATTGCAACCTGCACGTTGCACTCACCAACCAGGTTTATGGCATTGGCGACACCGATAGACAACAGCCTAGCCCTCTGGTACTCCTCATTGGTTAGTGTTAGGCAGGGTGCCACCACGACAGAATCGCCCGTATGCACACCCATTGGATCTATATTCTCCATGCACACCACAGCCACAGAATTACCATAGGAATCCCTCATAACCTCAAACTCTATTTCCTTCCAACCACCAATGTACTTCTCAATCAAAACCTCCTTGATCTCGCTCTGGGCGAGGGCCTTATGATACTTGCTAACTAACTCTGCCTCGTTATTCGCCACAAAGGCACCCGCACCACCTAGGTTAAAGGATACCCTAGCCAGTACTGGGTATCCCAGCTTCCTCGCTGCATCCATGGCCTCGTTCAATGAGTACGTTGTTATTGAGGGTAGCGTGGGTATGCCATACCTACCCATCAACTCCTTAAACAACTCCCTACTCAATGCAGACCTTATGCCCTCTATTGGTGTACCCAGGACCTTAACACCGTACTTCCTAAGTACCCCAGAATCGTTTAGATTAATGCATGCGGACAGTGCCGTTTGCCCACCAAAGCCACACGCTATGGCGTCGGGCCTCTCCCTCTCAATAACCTTAGCCAGGTACTCGGTCCTTATTGGCACCAGGTAAACCTTGTCAGCAAAAACCTTTGTTGTCTGTACCGTGGCTATGTTTGGATTAACGAGTACCGTGGTTAATCCCTCCTCCTTATACGCCTTCAACGCCTGGATTCCCGAGTAATCGAACTCGGCAGCCTCGGCAACTTTTATCGGCCCACTGCCTATAATTAATACCTTCCTAGCGTCCATACCTCATCACTAACCTTGCAAACTCATCAAAGACCCAGTTTGTGTCTTGGGGACCAGGTCTCGCCTCTGGGTGGAATTGTGTCGTTATTATTGGTAGTTCCTCATGTATTAACCCTTCCACGGTTTTGTCGTCGGGTTGCACGGCCCACACCTTAAACCCGGTGCCTTTGATTGATTGTGGGTCTACGGCATATCCATGGTTGTGGGTCGTTATGTAAACCCTATTCCTAAGTAGGTCGAGGACTGGCTTGTTTATTGCCCTGTGTCCATACTTCATTTTGTACAACCTAGCCCCAATGCCTAGGGCTATTACCTGGTGTCCTAGGCATATGCCTAGGGTTGGTTTTCTATCCCTAATAATATCAACCACAGCATCCACAAGGAAACTAAGTAGGTTAGGGTTGCCAGGCCCATTACTGAGTAGGACACCATCGCAATTACTTATTGCCTCAGACCACATGTGGCATGGGTACCTAACGACCCTGAAACCCCTAGCCAATAAGCTCCTCACTATACCAAGCTTGACCCCACAATCAATAATTCCAATGCATGGTTTATCATCATCCCCATAACTAATGATGTCCTTAGGCGATACGAGCCTTGTGAAATCAATCTCATCATAACGTGGCGCATCCCTAACAAGCCTAAGTCCCTCATTCACATCATCAACTATAGTCCCCATCATGACACCAACCTCCCTCAACTTGACGGTCAACGCCCTAGTGTCAACCCTAAACACGCCAGGTACACCCTCCCTCCTCAACCACTCGTCAAGGCTCATGACTGAGGTGTAATGACTTGGCGATGTGGCGTCAAAGACAACAACACCACTAACCTGGATTGAGTCACTCTCCCACTGGTCCTGCGAAACACCGTAATTACCAATTAGGGGGCTTGTGAAAACGAGAATCTGACCCTTATATGATGGGTCGGTCAATGACTCTGGATAGCCAACGTTAGCTGTCGTGAATACAACTTCACCAACTGCATTTGTAACAGCACCAAAGGCGTAACCACGGTATACGCTCCCATCCTGAAGCACGAGATAGCGTCTCCTCAAGCCGAATCATTCATGAGGGTTATTATAAATATTTTATAAGCTTTGTCCTTAAAGAACCTATGCCACGGTTATGAATAAATAAAGTATATATACTTGAGTAAAATAGGGGAGACAATGCGCGGGTTCTCGCAAACAATAACCTTCCTGAGGGAGTCACCCACCAGGAAGATAGATGCGATCAGGGAGAGGTTAAAGCGTGAGAATAGGGATGTGATAAACCTATCCGCTGGGCAACCCGGGATACCACCGCCCATCGAGATTAGGTCCATGCTCGCCAACCAACTCATTGAGGGTAAGGGGATGGATCTGTATGGCTATACCCCGAGCCAGGGCATTATGGAGCTTAGGGAGGCAGTATCTGAGGATTTGAGGAGGCTTGGTGGTATCGATGTTAGCCCCGACAATATAGTTATAACGGCTGGCGGTCAGGAGGGTATGTTCGCGACTTTCATGACAATCCTAAATCCAGGCGATGAGGTTATACTCCTTGATCCAACATACTTTGGTTATAAGCCAATAATCGAGTACTTCGGTGGTAGGATTAAGAGGCTCGGCTTGAGCTTAAACGAGGGCTTCAGGGTTGATGTTGAGAAACTGAAGGAATTAATAACAAATAAGACGAAGGCCCTGGTAATAGTTTCTCCGGACAACCCTACGGGTAGCGTGATTGATAGGGATACGGCAAAGGCAATAGCAGATCTGGCAAAGGATGAGGATTTCTGGATTGTGTCTGATGAGGCATATAGAACGCTTATTTATGAGGGAGAGCACACATACATCTACAGATACGCCCCGGATCACGTAATATCAATAAACACATTCTCTAAGGATCCAGGCATTCCAGGATGGAGACTCGGTTTCATTTATGGACCCAGTGATGCAGTGCCCAAGCTTAAGTTAGCGGCTGAGGAGATGACCTATTGTCCACCAGTCATTGCGCAGAAGTTCGTAACCATGTACCTGAGGTCTGAGGTCAGGTTTAGGCATTTGAAATACATAGTTGAGGAGTATAGGTCTAGAAGGGATGCCGCGGTCAAAGCCCTTAGGGAGTACCTACCCGAGGCACGCTTTATTGTTCCAAGGGGTTCAATGTTCGTATTCGCAGACCTATCAGGCTACATAAAGGACTCGGAGAGGCTTGCCGAGCTTCTCCTTGAGAAGTTTGGTGTGACTGTGATACCTGGCACGTACTTCAGCGATATCTATAGGTCAGCGATTAGGATATCCTTTGTAGTCGAGAGTATCGATAGGATCGTCGAGGGTATTAGGAGGATTGCCGAGGCGGTAAGTGAATACGGGAGGTCCCTATAAATTCAAATTAATATATTTATTCAAAATAATCGTCGTCACGGTAATCCTTATAATTATTACCTACCGCGTAGTTACCAGATGCTAATCCTAATCAAGGTCGGTGGTTCCGTAATTCGAAAGGGCGTGGACAACCTCGTCAAGGAGGTCCCTAGGTTATTGGGCAATGGTCATAAGTTAGTGATTGTGCACGGTGGTGGTTACTTCGTGAGCGAGTTGATGGAGAAAATGGGGCTCAAGCCAAGGTTCGTGACAAGCCCCAGCGGCGTTACCAGTAGGTATACTGATCTCGAGACCCTCAGGGTTTACATTATGGGTATGATGTTCCTAAATAAGGACCTGGTTAGTAGGTTGCAGGGTGTTGGTGTTAACGCAATTGGGTTATCGGGTGTTGATGGTGGATTACTGAGGGCGAGGAGGAGGGAAACTATGGTAATAATAGATGAGAGGGGTAGGGAGAGGATTGTGGATGGTGGCTATACAGGTAAGATAGAGAGCTCGAACAGCGATTTCATAGTGAAGTTGCTAAATGATGGTTTTACGCCGGTGATAGCCCCAATAGCAATGGACAACAAGACAGGCGGTCCGTTGAATGTTGATGGAGATCAAGCACTTGAGGTTCTTTCATACTCATTAAGGCCCGACCTAGCGGTAATTCTCACGGACGTCGATGGTGTATTAATGAATGGGAAGGTTGTTGGTAGGGCATCTATTACCGAGGCGCAGGAGCTCTTTAAGAGCCAAGAGGTTAAGGGCGGCATGAAGAGGAAGGTGTACACAGCAATGCAGTTGGCAAGTAAGGGAATACGTGTCGTAATATCCAATGGAACAATCGAGAACCCCATATCCTCCGCAATCAACGGCTTTGGAACACACGTGATTCCTAACCAGTAGGGCGTGTCTTGTATATTTATACCCATGGCTTAACTATAAACTAAACATCGATTAACCGCAATGCTTAAATAGGCTATATTCACGTAACTACTGATGCCAACAAAGACCTCATGCCAGGTATGCGGTGCAGATATAGAAATACCAGACGATGTCCTTGATGGAGAGCTCGTTAGCTGCCCAAGCTGTGGCCAGAAGTACCAGGTGGTTATTCAGAATGGTTTGATACAACTGAAGCTAATCAAGGTTGAGGAGGAGGATTGGGGAGAGTAAGAGGTGGTTCTGATTGAAGCCATTGACTTCATATACGATGCAGTAAGGCTCGATGAGAAACTACTCATTAGGGAGTTCAACAACCTAAACGTTAATTATAGGTTGGTTAATGCTGGGGAGCTGACGCTAAACCTCCCAAACGGCAGTGATGGTGGCGCTGCTTTCATAAGGACGATAAGTCAGCATAAGTCGCAACTCGTGTCTCAACTCTACGAAGCCCTCGGTGGAATCTCGATAAACCCGGCAATGTCCATATTAATCGGTAATAATAAGGCAGTAACCCTCGCCATACTCAGCAGGGTGGGTGTCTCAATACCCAACACCGTGATTACCCTATCAGGGGATGTTGCAGTTAAGGTTCTCAACGCAGTCGGTATACCTGCCATTGTTAAGCCTGTCCATGGTTCCTGGGGTAGGCTAGTGAGCCTAGTGGGTGGTGTTGAGGATTTACAGCTCCTGGTTAGGCATAGGGATTCGATGGGTAATCCTCAGTACGGCGCATACCTTGTGCAGGAATACGTAAGGAAGCCTGGCAGGGACATTAGGGTAACGGTGGTTGGGGATAGGGCTGTGGCTGCGATTTATAGGTATGCGGTCAACGATGATTGGAGGACAAACACTGCAAGGGGTGGTAAGGCTGAGGCTGTCAGGGTGGATCCCGAGCTTGAGGACATAAGTGTTAGGGCTACCAAGGCCATAGGTGCCTACTATGCCGGTGTCGATGTTGTGGAGTCTGATGGTGGTTATAAGGTGCTTGAGGTAAACACCGTGCCCGAGTTCAAGAATGTCCAGAGGGTCACCGGTGTCAATGTGGCTAGGCACATCGTGGAGCTCGTACTCGATCTGACGAAGAGGGGTTAACCATGTTCACTGATGAGGCTAGGTTAAAACTATTGATGGAGGCACTGAGCATATACTCGCCCACGGGTGAGGAGCATGGGCTTACGGAGTTCCTCAGGGAGTTACTGGTTATGAACGGCTTCGATGCTAGGGTCGACAATGTGGGCAACGTAATAGCCGTTAGGGGTGGTGGCGAGCCCGTGCTATGGCTCCATGCGCACATGGACACGATACCAGGCTTCATAGAGGTTAAGCGCGAGGGCAATAAAATAATCGGTAGGGGTGCTAGTGACGATAAGGGCCCGCTCATGGCCATGGCGATAGCGTTCATGGAGAGCGAGTTGCCAAGGGGTACCCTGGTGCTTACGGCGGTGATTCACGAGGAGGGCGATAGCCTGGGCACCGCAAACCTGATAAGGGGTAACCACGTGCCCAAGCCTCACGGCGTCATAGTTGGCGAACCCACTGGTGTCAATAAGGTGGTGAATAAGTACAGGGGTGGAACGAAAGTAGAAGTTACGATTAAGACAAGGGGTGGTCATGCATCGAATCCTGACCTATCATCGAATTCCATATTGATAGCCATGGAGGTGTACAACAGATTACGTGAGTACCTAAGGGCTGGTGTGAATTATGAGGACTTCCTCGTGACTCCAACAATCATGAATTGCGGCAGGGCGGAGAACATGATACCGAGCAATTGCAGGTTAGTACTGGATGTTAGGATACCACCCGGCAAGTCATGCAATGACGTTAGAGATGCAATCATTAAATTGGGTAATGAGTTCGGTGGTTACGGTAACATAAACATTAAGTGGTGTACGGAGCCCGTGGAGGTACCAGTTGATAACCCTGCCATGAGGGCTGTGTCTAGGGCAATAATAAAGGTCCTGGGTGAAAAACCGGTGCTAGCGAGGAAATGGGGTACCAGCGACATGAATGATCTAGCCCAATTAACAAGGAACCTTGTAGCCTATGGGCCAGGCGACGGTTTTTCATCGCACTCACTCGAAGAGTACATACTTGTTGAGGATTACCTAAGGGCCATTGAGGTCTATAAACAAGCCATTGTTGAATTTATGAATATTTACAAGTAATTACCATATAGATGATTATTTATTATTGAGGGTAAAATTTATAAATTATTTATTTCCACATAAGCCCGGGGGTCTCTATTGAAGTCCCAGGTAGTAACCCAGGCAATGCGGAGGAGTTAATCAAACTACTTAGGAGGGAGGGTATTGATTACGTAGATGTTGACAGCGTGCTTAAGGATGTTGTAGGTCAATGGCCATTACCGCCTAGGTTATCTTTCGATGGAGTTTATGTGGAGCCTGATATCCCGAGTGAGTTGTTCATAACCGACACAACGTTTAGGGATGGTCAACAGGCCTTTTACATGTACTACTCCGTCGAAGATGCGGTCAAGCTCTTTAAATTGCTTGGGAATTTGGATAATGGTAGTGGTAGGATAATAAGGAGTGAGTTCTTCCTCTATACGGAGAGGGATAGGAGGCTTGTTAAGGCTGTTAGGGAGCTTGATCTCGAGTATCCCAAGGTTATTGGTTGGGGTAGGGCTAGGGTTGATGATGTCAGGTTGGTTAGGGAGGCTGGGCTTGATGAGATGGTGATGCTCATGTCCATATCCGACATACACATTAGGTATAAGTTTGGCTCGACTAGGGATAGGGTTGTTGAGAAGTACCTGGAGGCGGCTGAGTATGCGCTGGGGGGTGGTGTTAGGCTTAGGTGTAGTTTGGAGGATGTGACTAGGGCTGACGTGGTCGGCTTCGTAATACCTTTCGTCGAGAAATTGCTCAGGTTAGGCGAGAGGTATGGTGTGGATATTGTAATTAAGCTCCCGGACACGACAGGTGTTGGTGTTCCATACCCCTTCGCCTCACTGCCATACAGTATACCAAAGCTTGTGTGGGTGTTTAGAAGGGTGTTGGGTGTGTCTAGCGAGAACTTGGAATTCCATGGCCATGGTGACTACCACATGGCCGTTGCCAACGCAGTCTCTGCCTGGTTGTATGGTGCTAGTGTGAATAATGGTACGTTGCTTGGTATTGGGGAGAGGGCTGGCAATGTGCCGATAGAGTCATTAATCATTTGGTACACTAGGATTAAGGGGTCTCTTGATGGTATGAACCCGAGGGTCCTTAGAGACGTAATTGAGGTCTTCTCATCAATGGGTTATAGGGTGCCTACGTACCAACCCATAGTTGGCGATAACGCCTTCACCACAGCCGCCGGGATACACATAGACGCCCAGTTGAGGAACCCAATTACCTACCTATCCATGGACCCGGGCCTTGTTGGTCGTGAGGCCAGGATAATGATAGGGCCATATTCGGGGAAGTCCTCGATTAGGCATTGGCTTAGGTTACATGGTTTCGCCGTTAATGAGGAGCTCGTCGATGCAGTTTATGAGAGGGTTAAGTCGTTATATGACAATGGGCTTAGGAGGGAGCCATTGAGTGATGAGGAGTTAACCAGGATAGTCAATGAGCTAGTAAAATTACTCGGCTAAGGCGTTCTTTAATGCTGTGACCGCTAAATTAATATCATCATCGTTTATGCAGTAGGGTGGTAATAGCCTAATTGTTGTGCCGCCAGCCACACTCGTTAGTAGCCTTAAACCAATCAACTTATCAACATAGGGCTCAGCCCTCTTCTTCAACTCCACACCAAGCATCAACCCGAGGCCCTTAATCCTTAGCACTGGCTTTAGATTCCCAACCTCATCCTCCAGAATCCTCATGAACCTCTCACCAAGCGCCCTGGCCTTACTGGGCACATCCTCACTGATCAAAACCTCAACGCCAGCCCTAGCCGCTACCATGACCAACGGATTACCCGCAAACGTGCTGCCATGTTCGCTCGAGTCGAATACATCGCCGAACTCCCTCCTAACCACGGCAATACCTATGGGTAAACCACCCGCTATTGCCTTACCCGCGGTGAATATGTCTGGCTCAACGCCGTAACGCTCAAAGGCCCACACACTGCCCGTCCTACCGAACCCCGTCTGTACCTCGTCGAATATCAAAAGCACATTCCTCTCTCTAGTCACCTGCCTCAGAGCCTTTAAGAACTCAGGCTTTGCTGGGTTAACCCCTCCCTCGCCCTGCACGGGCTCTACAATTACTGCTGCTAGGTCCTCGGTGACCAACTTATCGACCTGTTCAACGGCATTGAACGGCGCGAACCTGACCCGGTAGGGTAATGGCTCAAAGGCCCTCCTGTACTTCTCATTGCCGGTAACGGATAGGGAGCCTAGGGTTCTCCCATGGAATGAGTTTAGGAATGCAAGGAACTCCGCCTTCTTACTAATCTTCCTGGCAATCTTCAATGCAACCTCAACAGCCTCAGTGCCACTATTTTGAAGAAACACCTTTCCGAAGCCACTAGGTAATATCCGGGAGAATTCTTTGACGAACTCGGCTCTAGTCTCGTTATAAAACGTTAGTGGCACAGTGAATATTTTATCGAGTTGCTCCCTGATTGCGTTAACAATCCTCGGGTTCGTATGGCCCAAGAAAGCCACGCCAAAGCCTGTATGCATGTCTAGGTACTTATTACCACTCGAATCCCACACATACTGCATACTGCCCCTGACAATATTCAACGGCTTCTTACTGTAATACCTAGCCAGGTACTCATCCTCAAACCTAAGTATGTCATCACTCATTGTCGAATCACCTCCTGGCGACGCTTAATACATACTCAACTATTTTACGCGGTATATTAACGCCTGAGGCACCCATCAGGCCCTTAAACTCGGGTATTGCGTTGACCTCGTTGACCAGGTAACCACCCCCAGGACTATAGAGTAAATCAACACCTGCGTAATCAAGCCCCAAGGCCTCGGTTGCCTTGACAGCTATTTCATAGGCATCATCACCCAACCTAACACCGTGGGCAGCGCCACCCCTTGACACATTACTCCTCCAATCACCATTACTTGGCTTCCTCATCATTGAAGCCACGACTTCACCGCCAATAACGAAAACCCTGTAATCCGTGCCGTCACCGATGAAGGGTTGTACCATGGCAACCCTGGAGTAGGAGTCGCCAAGGGCCCTATGCTTGAGGAGCAGCGATAACTCATCACTACTACCCACTAGGCTCACTAGCCTGCCCCAGGACCCGTGGACAGGCTTAACAATGGCCGGGTAATTAATACCATCACCCTGCAGGTTTGTTGATAATACGAGTTTCGTAGGTACCACAGGCACCTTCGACCTAGCCAGTATTGACAGTGCAATGGCCTTATTCCAGGAATTCTCTATGGCCATACCATTATTTATCGTTGTAATCCCACGTATATTCAATATACGCGCCACCAAGCCGGCCTTAGAGTGGCTCAGCGCCCTAATAAGCACGATGTCGAAACCCTCCTCGTAATCATTAAGGTTCAATGACATGTCATTAATGTTTACAAGCCTAACCTCGACACCAAGTGCCTTAAATTCATTGATTAACAGCTTCTCCTCAATCCTTAGTATATCGTAGAGTATGGATATCGAGGATCCCCTGGGATTGTCCCTATTAGTGGTTCCCGTTCCATCACTGCCACGGGTGGGCATATACATATGCTATATAAGTATTGCGCCCATAAAAATAGGGAATCCTATACCCCTGTACTTGATAAAGAAAATATTTAAATTTCACAGGCGCCTCGACCTTCCTAGGTGGTTGTAATTGAAGCGGTGGGGCAAGACCTCGTCCTCGTCCTTGATAAGTATGGACCACTAGAGCAGCAATTATACAATAAGTTACTCAATACTGGGCTTAAGGTTGGTGCTGTTAATGTCAAGAATGATGCGTTAAAGCCTATGCAAAGTAAGGCCGTATTACTTCTAGATGATGTCTTCGAGTCGTTCGTTCTATCAAGCCTGTTTAATAATACGTTGAACCCACATAATGTTTATGCCATGGGGATAAATAGGGCATTACTATTTAAAGAGCTAAGGAAGATGGGGTACCCAACGCCCGAGTTTAATATAGCGCTTGACCCAAATGTTGTGGCTAAGGTTGTTAGGGGCATCGGCAGGGCTTATATGGCTACACCAGCCCCATCGCTTGGGCTTGATGGTGTTGTAATAACGTGGGAAGGTAGTAAATCAATAGCTGAGCATAGGATGTATATGGAGAATTCGTTGGCCAGGGTGAACATGCTCATGAAGGCACCCGAGAAATTATTCAATGCCCAGGTTATTGGGGATAGGTGTGTTGGTTGTGGTTCTTTGGAGAGCACGTTATTGAGGCTTAGTAGGGATATAGGTTGTGTGTTATGTACCTACGTAATCGGTACCTATAATGGCGAACAGATGGTGCTAGGGCTTGACCCCAGGGTTGAGTTAACCGTGGAGAATATCGATCAATTCATGAATGCAATCGTGGGGTGGTTAAATGGTAGGTGGTAGGTATAGGGCCTGTGTTGTTGGGGCCAGTGGAATCACTGGTGGTGAGTTGCTTAGGCTGTTAATTAATCACCCAGGCATTGAATTGTCCTGCGCAACGTCTAGGGAGTTTAAGGGCGAATACCTATTCAGGGTTCACCCAAACCTTAGGGGCAGGACTAACTTAACGTTCATCGATTCAACCATAGACTCCGTACTTAAGCATGACGTGGATGTCGTGTTCCTAGCCTTACCCCATGGGCAAAGCCTTGGGTGGGTTCCCAAGCTGTACGAGAGCGGCATCACTGTGATAGACCTATCAGCAGATTTTAGACTTAAGGATCCTGCGGCATATGTCGAGTGGTATGGCTGGGAGAAGCCGCATCCATACCCAGACCTGCTGGCTAAGGCTGTGTATGGACTACCCGAATTACATAGGGAGGAGCTTAGGGGCGCTAAGCTAATTGCCGTACCCGGCTGCATGGCGACGGCAGCAATAATATCACTGGCGCCAATCGTTAAGGCCGGCCTTATCGATACCGATAGGATAGTGGTTGATGCGAAGATATCAAGCTCTGGAGCTGGCGCCCACGCACCAAGGCTCGATCTGCACCCGTTCAGGACATACGTCATTAGGCCATACGAGGTTGTTCACCATAGGCACACCGCTGAGATAGAGCAGGAACTGGGTCTACTAATTAATAGGCGGGTTCGCGTAGCCTTCACACCACATGCTGTGGACTTGGTTAGGGGCATACTAACGACATCGCACACATGGCTTGTTAAGGATGTGTCTGAACCAGACATATGGAGGGTGTATAGGTCAATGTATGGCAATGAACCATTCATCAGGCTTGTGAAGGACAGGGCTGGGTTCCAGAGATATCCAGACGTTAAGTACGTAATAGGTTCTAATCTCGTGGATATTGGCTTCGAAATAGACAATAGGTTGGGTAGGTTAGTGATATTATCAGCAATTGACAACCTAATGAAGGGGGCCAGTGGACAAGCCGTACAGGCTATGAATGTGGCCTTAGGATTTGAGGAAACAACAGCCCTAAACCAAGTACCACTCTACCCTGTATGACCTTTTTCAATCTTACTTTAAATTCAACACGACCTTGCAATTATCCCTCACGTTTTAAGTAAACGCCTTAATTCCTCCAGTGAGGAAATAGTTATAGACTGAACATTGTCTCGAACTAGGATATCGGGATCCTTAAGCGCATGGCCTGTTGCAATTAGAACTACCCTATCGTTCACATCAACAATACCCTCTTTCAACGCCCTTAGGTAACCTGCTAAGGAAGCTGCGCTCGCAGGTTCCACACCAACACCCTCCCTACCCAACATTCCCTGGGCCCTTATTATCTCCTCATCAGAAACCTCGAGGAATAAGCCGTTGCTGTACTTAACAGCCCTATACGCCCTAAACCAGTTAACGGGTTTCCCAATCCTTATTGCAGATGCCACTGTCCTTGGATTATCAATCCTAGCCTCACCCAAACCCCTCCAGTACCTGACCATTGGTGCCGCGCCCTCAGCTTGAACCCCAATCATCCTAGGTACCCTATCAATAACACCCAACTCAAGCAATTCCCTGAAGCCCTTCCATATGGCGTAGATGTTACCGCCATTACCCACCGGGACAAACACGAAGTCCGGTACTCCAATCTCCTCAATAATTTCAAAGGCTATGGTCTTCTGACCCTCAAGCCTCCATGGATTTATCGAATTAAGTGGATAGTAATTGATGTCATTAACAGCACCATCACTAAGTACAGTATCGAGTACGTACTCCAAGGCGTTGTCAAACGTACCAGGCACCTCCACAATACGTGCACCATGTAGTACTGATTGGGCAAGCTTCCCCCTCGCAACATTACCCTTGGGAAGAACCACCACGCACTCAAGCCCAGCCCTGGCTGAGTAGGCTGCGGCAGATGCGGCGGTGTTACCCGTGGATGCCACAACAACACCCCTGACACCCAGCGATACCGCTAACGACGCACCCACAGTCATGCCCCTATCCTTAAAGGAACCCGTTGGATTTGCACCCTCAAACTTAACATAGGCATTTGGATACTCCCTCAACCTTATTAATGGTGTCGATCCCTCACCCATGGTAACAACATGATTCAACCCTGGCAACAAATCCCTATACCTCCAAACACCCCTACCGCGAAGCTCACCCCACCTAATGTGAGCCTTGCCCGTGTCCACTAAGGTATCGAGAAGTTCCCCACACCTTGGGCACCTCATGACGAATGGGCTTGGCTCAACCTCGTAACCACACCTTGGGCACTTAAGGACGTATTTACTGAAGGGTTTTATTAGTTCCTGGTTTCCATTTCAAACCCCCTGATAATCTGTTAAATAGGTTATTTAAGCATTACCATCAAATTAATAGGGTATTGAGCTCACGTAATACTTTAAATAAATGCGAAAGCACAATGTAGTTACATAATGCAGGCAATTAGGATCTTAATAGTAGGCTTTGGAAATGTTGGGCAGGGTTTCTTTGAGCTACTCACCAGGGTTAAAGGTAGGTTGGGGCTCAATGTCGTTGTTACGGAAATAATAGATAGGAGGCGTGGTCACATAATAAATCCAAAACCTAGCATACTTAATGAGGCAATTCAAGGCAGGTTATTAGGAGATAAGGTCGAGGTTGATGAGATTCCAAGGTTAATATCTGAAAGCAATGCAGATATAATGTGTGAGTTCACGGACCTTGTTGTGAGGTCAAAGGGTGAACCCGCATTTACATACCTAGCCACGGCATTGAGAAGTGGTAAGCACGTGATCACCACTAATAAGGGCCCAATAGCGTTTCATTACGATGAGTTGATGGAGTTAAGTAGGAGGTATGGTAAGCTCGTTAGGTTTAAGGGCACCGTCATGGCTGGTACGCCATCCTTCAACATACTCAACCTATTACCTGGAGCTCACGTGGAGTCATTCATGGGCATTCTCAATGGTACCACAAACTTCATTCTAACTAAGATGTATGAGGAGGGCTTGTCCTTCGATGATGCACTAAGGCTCGCCCAGCAATTGGGCTATGCCGAGGCGGACCCATCTCTAGATATTGATGGGCTTGATGCGGCATTGAAGACTATAATTTTGTCGAGGGTCATCGGTTGGAAACATGAGTTAGAGGGCATGGAGGTTAGGGGAATTAGGGGCATTGACATCAGGGGGTATGGTGATAAGGTCGTTAAGTTGATAGCCTATGCCGATAAGGATAAGGCATATGTGAAGCCAATACCACTGGATAAGAACGATATACTAGCCCACGTGTCACGAAACCTGAACGCCCTGAGGTTAAGACTTGATACTCTGGGTGAGTTAACGATAATAGGGTCCGGCGCTGGTAAATACGAGACAGCCCAGGCGGTGTTGACGGATCTAGTAGACATATTAAATGCAATGAGGCATTAAAGTCCAATTAAAAATAGATCATATTAATTTCAAATGCTTCATGGTCTCTAATGTTAGGATTGTTATTCCTGCAGCCCCACGGACGAGGTTATCGCCCAAAACAACCATCCTAAGCACGTTATTCCTAACCGAAACCCTACCCACACTAACAGCCATTGGGTCTAAATCCCTAGCGGGTTGTGGCGCATCAATCCTATCCAGCACCTTCACCGGTTCCTTAGGTGCCGTGGGTAATTCAGCTTCCTGGGGTAATGATCTAAAGTTCCTTAGGGCATTAATTATCTTATCCCGATCCATTGGCTCCTTGAGTACAGCGTGTATTACTGCCATGTGCCCATACTTAACGGGTACCCTCGTCGATGTTACATAAATGGGTTTTTCCCATGGCTCATAATTGCCCGGTGATTGTTTTCCAAGCATTTTGTTTATCTCCGCGTCAATTTTTTCCTCCTCACCCTTTATGAATGGTATTACATTACCATCAATCGCCAGGTAGGAGAGCCCCAGGTAACCCGCGCCTGATACGGATTGCAGTGTGACTATGTGCAACTCGTGAATCAAGTCCTGGAGTGGCTTTAGGGGCATTGATATTATCGCGGCCGTACAATTCGGGTTCTTAACCAACCAATTACCCTTAGTACTCCTAAGAATCTCAAGGTGGTTCCAATTAACCTCGGGATTTATCAAAGGAACACTGGGGCTTAACCTCTCCGGTGATGCGTTGGACACAACATTAATTCCTGAGGCAAGCAATTTACTCTCTACGGAACCGGCAACCTCGTTGGGTAATGCCGATAATACGACATCAACATCCTTGTGATCAAGGGGTTCCGTGGATACTAACTCTATGTCCCTTGCATACTCAGGTATATCGCCGGGTATGAACCAGTGGACAGCGTCGCCATACCTACGCCCAACCTTACCCGGCGATGCGGATAACTTAACCACATCGATGAATGGGTGATTCTCGAGAAGCTTAACCATCCATTGTCCAACAAGCCCTGTGGAGCCTAGTATGGAGACCCTCACCCTACCCATTTTCTCACCCACCTATGCAAGTCCTTAACTAGGCGTAAGGTATCCTCACCGTTACCGTTACTGAGTAGGGAGACCACGTGACTCCCCTCATGCATTACGTGCTCCACCTTGTATGACGAAGCGATACTCACGATCTCGCGGATAAAGCTCTCATTATTAGCTATACCGCACCCAACAACTGAGACCTTATACCTACTATCCCCAACCCTACCCACATTAACTATCTTAGGCGTCTCTACACACCTATTATTTATATACGTCCCATAGTCAAGCCATGGACTCGTTATCAGCGTTAAAATCCTACTCTTAAGTAATGGCTCGAAGGTCTTTGGGTGGAACTTCTTGGCGCCAACTATCGATGCTGCGTATGCCTCCTCATAACAAATTTCTCTAATGAGCACCGGGTCATCCACAACCCTGGGGTCGCCGCTTAATAAGCCACCGCTGTCCGTGTAGAATGTTAGCCTTGACGCGTTTAGGTAACTAGCCAGTAATGAGGCTGTGTAATCACTGCCACCCCTACCCAGTGATGTGTATCTACCGTCCAGGGTCACGCCGAGGAAACCCGGTACAATGAGTACATCGTACTTACCAAGCAGGTTTAGGAGTTTAGCACGAACATTACCACTACTCAGCTCATGCATCACATCGGCATTGCCCCAATTCTGATTCGTAACCAGGCCCGGCTCATAGACTGCCTTGGCTTTGACGCCAAGTACATCATTTAGAACCCCCTCCACGAGTAACGACGAGAGGAGCTCACCATGGACGACCACGTAATCCTTAACCCACGGTTCCCCGAGATTTATGAACCTACGCAACTCCTCATTAACTAACTCCAGGAACCTAACGTACGGGCTCAAGCCTAGGTCGTGAGCCTCGTCCATGTATACCGAGAGAGCCTCATTTATTATCGCGGGATTGTGCTCATCGAAGGCTTTGATAAGCAAGTCTGTTACACCCTTCATTGCCGAGATAACAAGGATTAGTTTTCCACCGAAGTCCCTACCAACAACCCTACCTATAGTCCTCAAAACAGACCCTCTTGTCAGTAGGGAACCACCGATCTTTGAAACCCGGAGGTCCCTCTCTAGTACTTGGTTTCCATTTCCATCTCACCACCTATATAGGCACGCACATTATACCTATTTAAAATTTACCTTCTTCAACAAAATATATACCACCAATCGTAATATAAATAGCAATAATAATAGTGGGAGTATCCATGGCAATTATTTACTAAAATCAATATTTTTAATTATTAATTATTTATTTTAATTATTACTGGAATCTCACATATACTCCTAATAATCCCAACACGGCATCCCAGGCGGTGATCTTAACGCTCATATTAACACCTAATTGAAAACCAAGTTATATCTTAAGGGGTATTTGGATGTGGTTATATGCTATCTTTCTACTTCATGTTTAAGTTGTTGCGGGTTTAGGTTTCTCATGAGGATGTAGTAGTTGAGTCCATCTAGGAGTGCCAGTATGCTTGCGTGGACTATGCTCGTGGATAGCCCCATGGTTCTCCACGTTACTTTCCCATCATTGAATTCCATAAGTACCCTAACTACACTCTCCGTGCTTTTGACTTCCCCTGGTAGTACGACTCTGTAATCCGTCAGCTTGACCCGTCCCAACTCTGGGTATACCCTAGTTGCTATATTCCTTATAGCTAAGTCCACGGCGTGGACTGGGCCTACGCCCTCGGCTACGCTTAGTTCGTTGTTGACCTTAACGACGGCTATGTTCAACGAGCCCTCACCAATGACCTTCCAATAATCAATCCTGAGGTAATCCCTGAATAGCCCAAGCTCCCTCATCGCTATGAGTATTGCGGATGCTGGGGCCAAGTCGAAGCTATAACCCTCATTCTCAAGCTCCTTGATCCTATCCAGAGCCCGTTTAAGCCTGGGATCCCCCTTATCGACGTTGATACCTAAATCCATCAGGTAAATGAGTAGGTTTGATGCCCCAGCTAGTTCTGAAACAATGAATCTCCTCGAATTACCAACCAATTCGGGATCTATGTGCTCATAGGCCCTGGTAACCTTAGACACGCCATCAACGTGAAGTCCGGCTTTATGGGAGAAGGCAAAGTCACCCACGTAGGGTTGGTACGGGTTTGGACTTAGTCCCGCTGCCTCGTACACGAACTTAGAGATTACCTTCAATTTTCTTAAGCTCGCTGGGTCCTTCAGAACCTTAAAACCCATCTTAAGTACTAGGTTGGGCAGTACCTGGACCAGGTCGGCATTGCCTGTCCTCTCACCAATGCCGTTTATGGTCCCTTGTACATGCCTGGCACCAGCGAGTACGCCCATGAGTGTGTTGGCCACTGCACAACCTGAGTCATTATGCATGTGAACACCAACCTTGACCTTGAGCTCCCTCACTACCTTAGACGTTATTTCATAAACGTCCATGGGCAGCATGGCGCCGTTGGTGTCCGCGAGAACCACAACCTCGGCACCAGCCTCCTCAGCGGTTTTGACAACCTTAAGTGCATATTCAGGGTCCTCCCTAAACCCCTGGTAGAAGTGCTCTGCATCAAAGATAATGCTTAATCCGTGGTCCTTAAGGTACCTAATGCTTTCATACACCATCTCCAGGTTTTCCTCGGGACTAGCCCTAAGGACTTCCTTAACGTGGAGTGTCCAGGATTTACCTACGATGACCGCAACATCCACATCCGCATTCAATATAGCCGCCAGGTTAGGATCATCCCTAGCATTAACTCCTTTTCTCCTGGTCATCCCAAAGGCTGCTAACTTAGCATGGCTTAGCGGGTGTTCCTTCATTATCCTGAAGAACTCCGCATCCTTGGGGTTCGACCCAGGCCAACCACCCTCTATGTAATCGACACCTAGGTCATCAAGAAGCAGTGCTATCTTTACCTTATCATTCAATGTGAAGGATATGCCGGTGGCTTGGGCGCCATCCCTTAGCGTTGTATCAAGGACCTCTATTGATTTCTAGACCACCCATACAAAATAGCACCAGATATATTGCCTATTTAAGCATTACCACCATCTATTTAATAGATGGTGTCCGCTCCCAATATGAATGGAGTTGATAAAGCATTACCAAAGAATAAAATATAGAGTAATTATTTAAAAGCGTAATTCTATGCGTATAATGTGCTTGTGGTAGAGGGTCCCGTGATAAAGGTAGGCGACAACATAGACACAGACGTTATAATACCAGCCAAGTACCTAGTCTACACAGACCCAGCGGTATTGGGTAAGCACGCGATGGAACCATTAGATCCCCACTTCTACGAGAAGGCTAGCAGGGGTGTCATCCTGGTGGCCGGTAAAGCCTTCGGCATGGGCTCGAGTAGGGAGCAGGCAGCCATTGCGTTAAAGGCTGCGGGTGTCAAGGCAGTACTAGCCGAGTCATTTGCAAGGATTTTTTACAGGAACGCCATCAACAACGGCTTACCAGCACTCGTAGTACCTGGAGTTAGCAGGTTAATTAATGAGAATGATTGGGTACGCGTAATTGTAGACACAGGCGAGATCACGATTAACAATTCAAAGGTGATTAAGACCAAGCCAATAACAGGAGTAGCGTTAGAGATATTGAAAAGCGGTGGTTTGCTTGAGTATCTAAAGGGACGTGGAATTTAACGAGTTAAGACATTAGTGACCTCGGGTCAGTCAGTTTTCCAGTTAGGGCTGCTGCAGCAGCTACTGCCGCATTGGCTAGATATACCCTACCCTCCTTAGACCCCATACGTCCTATAAAATTCCTATTACTAGTTGATACTGCCACCTCGCCAGGACCAACAAGCCCGAAGTGGCCTCCAATGCATGGTCCACAGGTTCCGTAGGTAACCACGCAGCCGGCTCTCGTTAGCACGTCTATGTAGCCAAGTTCGAGCGCCTTAAGGAATACGTCCCTTGAGGCTGGTATTGCGATGCACCTGGCCTTTGCCTTACCCCTCCTTAGTATCCTCGCTGCAGCCTCAATATCGCTGAGCCTACCGTTTGTGCAGGAGCCTATGAATACGTAGTCAACATCTAAGCCCTCAACTTCCCTTATTGACTTGACGTTGTCAACACTATGTGGTGCAGCGATTAGTGGTTCAAGTCTATTAAGTTCGATATTGTACTCATCGGAATACTTAGCATCGGAATCGGGCGTTATTGGTTTAGCATCAATACCCCTGGTATTACGTATGTAATTGATTGTTTCCTCATCGGGGATGAAGATCGCTGCATCAGCGCCCATTTCCGTACCCATGTTGGATACGGTAGCCCTGTGATCCATTGGGAAGTTTTGCGGCTTCTCTACAAAGAATTCTACAGATTTACCGCTCAGACCTTCGGCTTTGAATTCACCGAGTATGTGGAGTGCTACGTCCTTGCCGTAAACACCAGGATTAAGCTTACCAATTAATTTAATCCTGAAGGGCTCCGGTACGGTGAGCCAAGTCCTCCCTGTAATCACTATTGCCGCTATATCACTAGCACCCAGGCCCTGTGCAAAGGCGCCAATCGCGCCAGCCGTGGTTGTATGGCTATCGGCGGCCATGACCACCTGCCCAGGCAAGGCATACCTTTCAAGAAGCAGTTGGTGTAGTATGCCGTCACCAACATCGTGGAAGTACTTAACACCGAGGGACCTAGCGAACTTCCTCAAGCCAACTTGAATCTCGGCAGCTCTCTCTGTCGGTGGTGGCGCCAAGTGGTCGAAGGCTAGGACGAACTTGTCAACGTCCCAAATCCTAACCTTGCCTACCTTCTCCATAACCTCTACCACATGATATCCCGTTAGATCGTGGAAAGCCACCAAATCCACCTGAACCTCAATCACCTCGCCAGGTGATACCGACCTTCCAGATGCCCTATTAAGCACCTTTTCCGTGAGTGTTAAACCCATTGGTTGGGTTTATTTTTAAATATTTATATGCATTATTCTTCTCAATAACTTAAGTAGTCATTAACCCCTCATCATTCTTCTAAGTTCACTTCCCACAATCTCGATTTGGTGTTTTTCAATACTGCTTAATAACTCCTTAAGTCTGGGTGCACCCCTTGAGTATTCCTCAACCCACTCCTTAGCAAACTCACCGCTCCTAACTCTCTCTGCAGCCTCCTTCATGCGCTTCTTAACATCATCATTAATGACTTGGGGTCCTACGGTAAGCCCACCGTACCTAGCGGTTTCACTTACACCTAGGAGCATGCCAGTTAATCCCTTCTCCCATATTAGGTCCATGATTAGTTTAGCCTCGTTTAGTACTTCGAAATACGCGACCTCAGGTTGATACCCAAGTTCGACCATCGTCTCGAAGCCCTTCCTAATTAACTCCATCAATCCTCCCACAAGCACGGTCTGCTCACCAATTAGGTCCGTCTCGGTTTCCTCAGCGAAGGTTGTCTCTATGACACCAACCCTAGTAAAGCCGTTAGCCTTGGCAATGGCTAAGGCCGTTTTAAGGGCGTTGCCTGTGTAGTCCTGGTGGACCGCGACGAGTGCAGGTACACCCCAACCCTTCACGAACTCATCCCTGACAGCCCTTCCAGGCGCCTTGGGCGCTATGAGGACTACATCCACGTTAGCTGGTGGTTTAATTAGGCCAAATCTTATGTTGAATCCGTGGGCAAAAATCACGGTAGCACCAGGCTTTAGATTTGGCTCTATCTCCTCGCGCCAAACGCTTGGTTGGACCATGTCAGGTAGAAGCACTGCAATAACGTCAGCCCTCCTTACAGCATCGGCCACTGAGTAAACCTCAAAGCCCTCCTGCTTAGCTAGGTCAAAACTTTTACCTGGCCTGACCCCCACAATGACCCTTAACTTACTATCCCTCATATTTAGTGCCCAAGCCCTACCCTGAATTCCGTAGCCGAGTACAGCTATTGTCCTACCCAT
>NZ_LCWN02000106.1:0-4196 GCF_002078205.2 Vulcanisaeta sp. EB80 | reverse complement strand
GTTTAAGGAGAAGCTTGTGGAATGCATCGTATACACCGCGCAGGAGTTGATAGCCAGGGGTAGATCCGTTGATCTCGACTATGCAGAGGAGCTGCTTAAGTATGGTGAGGACGTTGGTAAGAGGCTCGGTATAGGTGAGCTGGATTTTCACGTTAATTTATTAAGGAATAGAATTAGCGAGAAGCGAGAGAGGAGGAGACCTAGGGAGGTTGAATCTAAACAGTAATCATTATTTTAACTGCATTATATACTTAACATACTTACTTAATTTATTTTAATATATTGATCCTAACTATGTAGACTATTTACTCCATAATAATGTTAATGCTTTAAAAACAATATTACAACAAATTATATATGACGGGGGATAGCGACGGTACGGGCATAAAGACAGTCAAAACTGATTTACTTGCAAGGTTGGATAGACTTCCTTTCTCCCCATTTCACCGCAAGGTACTCCTTGTGCTGACCGCGGCGTACTTCCTGGATGGTCTTGAGAGCACGTTGTATGGTGGTGTATTGGCTGTTGTTGCTAAGGTGTTTAAGATAACGTCCATTGAGTCCACACTAGGTTTGGTATTATTCCTGGTTGGTGCTGCCATTGGTGCGGAGCTATTTGGTGTCCTAGCCGATGTCCTTGGTAGGAAGAGGTTATTTATGACAACAATCCTCATTTACGGTTTATTCACTGCACTATCTGCAGTATCATTCAACTTCATAAGCCTAACAATATTCCGCTTCCTAACGGGTGTCGGTATTGGTGGTGAGTACGGCGCAGTTAACTCGGCATTGCAGGAATTCGTACCCCCAAAGGAAAGGGGCAAGTGGCTTGGCTTCATTGTTGGAGTTGGATGGGATGTGGGTACAGTAATCGCCTCACTACTTTCCTACTTTGCCATATCGAGGTTACCAATAAGTATTGGTTGGAGGGTTGCCTTTCTACTTGGTGCCATTTTAGCTGTATTTGTGTGGTTCATTAGGAGGTCAATACCCGAGTCACCCAGGTGGTTACTATCTAAGGGCAGGTATAACGAGGCTGAACAGGTTGTTCGTTACGTGGAGGATCTCGTAAAGAAGCAACTCGGCATTACCGAGTTACCGCCTGTCCAACCGGAGGATGTGGTTATTGCTAGTCCCAGGGGTTGGACTGTGGCTAAGAAGGTCTTCACGCTCTATCCAAGGAGGGCCATTAGTGCTGTGATCCTTAACTTCTCGGAAACATGGCCCTACTACACAGCCTTTACATTAATACCTGTATTTTTAATATCACTTCATGTTCCAGCAACGGTAATACCGCTATACCTGGTCCCAGTGACTGCCTTGGGTGCGGTTGGTGCGTTTGTAATACCTTACCTGGCGGATAAGGTTGGTAGGAGACCAATGGCTGTGGTAGCGTATGCCGTTGGCGGTCTTCTCGGTCTTCTCATGGCGTATCTATACTATATTAAGGCCTTAAACCTGGCTGGGTTAATAGGTATGCTAGCTCTAACGTACTTCTTCGTTTACGCCGCTGCCGACATACTCTATGTAATGATACCTGAGGTATTCCCAACACAGCTCAGGGCTGCCGCGGTAGGCACGGCGGTGTCTCTCGGTAGGCTAGGCGGTATTATCGGTGCCTTCGTAATGCCATACATACTTGTATCATTCAAGCCATTGCCGTATGCAGCACTGATAGCCTTTACATTAATGGCGGTAATAATGATAATCGGCGCAATAGCAGGTGTGCTAATAGGCGTTGAAAGCAAGGGTAAAAGACTCGAGGAACTCTCAACATATAAGTAGGCAAGCCTTACCGAAAACTACTTTTAAATCAGTAGGTCTCATGGTTATTAATGTCGATATTAGGTCTTGAGTTTACGGTCAAGCAAACCTTTCGTAATGAACTAGGGAATAAGGTGTGGAAGATCATGAGTAAGGTGGAGGATATGCCCAAGTACTGGAGAGGTCATCGGGAGATCAGCGTGGTCGGTAATGATGGAAGTAATTACATAGTCAAGATAAGATTCGCATTCCCAGGGCCCAATAACACAGGCATGGCGAGGATACTCGTGGATAACGAGAATAAACGCGTCACAATAAACTACATAAAAGGTCCAATAAGGGGTTACGTAATTAATTACATAAGTAATAACACCATAATCAGCCAATGGAGGGTTAGCATTAACCCGTTGTTTGTATTAATGAAGTCATGGATCAAGAGGCACTTCATGGAGGGCGCCAACAATGCGTTATTAAGGATTGTGAATGAGGCCGAAACCACAACATAAATAATCAATGAAACCTCGGTCCACACAATGAAGTAAAAGATTAAAAGGACTGAACCAACAAAATTATCGGCCCCGTAGCTCAGCCAGGATAGAGCGGCGGCCTCCTAAGCCGTAGGTCGTGGGTTCGAATCCCACCGGGGCCGCCAATTCCCTGTTCAAGCCCTCTTATCCGTGTTATGGCGTTATGTAGCTACTGTTATTAAACTCAGTATCGCGATGGTGAACCAAGGTGTGAGTGTCAGTGGGGCGGGATTGGCTTGTTGGTCATGGTTCAAGTCGTCCCTGACTCATCATCCTTTGATTGCTAAAAATAACGCGTTTTGTTACGGTATAAGGATTGGTGTTTTTAAACGTAACTACTTTATTGCTGCGTTGTCAATATCCTAGGTAGTGATGTCTTCCTTCCCATTTATGGTTGTCCCGGGGTCTTCATTGGTTATTTATTACCCATACAATGGTAGGCCAATTAGTAGGAGGTTACCTAGCGGTGTTAATTTATTGGTGAGGAGGTATTACGACCTTGATTCCCTTCTTTGGTTCGTAGAGGCTTGGTACTGGGAACCGAGGGAGGGCTTCATATACTTCGAAAGCGGGCCCGAGATACACCCCAGGGCACCTGCTGTGTATTTAGTAATACCGCCTAGGTACGCCTTGGCTACGGACGGAACAAACTGTAAGCCTCGTTTCACGGGCAGGGCTAGTCACGTAGTTTCCCTATGGTTGCTATTGGCATCATTAACCTACCTAGTGATGAGCATGATTGCCTTGGCAGGTCTGGGTGCCGGAGCGCCGTTGGTGGTTAAGGACGTTGATGGCCATGAACGAGTCCACACATATCGCAGCTCGAGCGATGGTGTGGGTAATTGCCGAATTAATGTGGGTACGTAAAGCCTGACCAGACATAGCGCTGGTGGTGCAGTCATGGATAACAACGGGGTCTCAGTGGTCGGTCTCGTCGTCATAGCTCAGCCTGGAAGGACTCATCACAATGCTTAATTATCCCTAGGGCTTTATTTATTTTGTGATGTGTAGTGACACGGCTGATTGGTGAAGAGTGAGGGCGTGGCTGATCATTTCAGAGGCCTTAACTCATAAACCTCCGACTTAACGAGTTTCCACTTAACGAATTCAAAGCGCCCATAAACAGCTCCTCCATTAAGCACCCTGGGTAGCCATAGCCTATCGTCCTCCCACATCTCATCATATGGGACCTCACTGATACTGAACCAAACAGGCAATGCCTCATCAGTTTCCCTAGGCTCACCCTCAAACTCACTCGCCAGGAATATGTGCACGAAATGGATAGACTCAACCTTGCCATCCTCGTAATTCCAAAACTCGAGCAACCCAGACCACCGTAGATCCCTTGGTCGGATACCAACCTCCTCCTCGCACTCCCTAATAGCCGCGGTGACCACGTCCTCCCCCTCCTCAACCTTACCACCGATCCCGTTGTAAAACCCCGCACCCAATCCTCTTTTCTTCCTAATCAATAGGACCTTGCCATCCCTTACGACGTATACGAGCATCTCCACGAATATCATAATCCAGACCTAGTTACCTAAGGTGGGTTAAAATCACTTGTTTTCGTGTTGGTTTGTATTACGTAATTTCGCAATTCTTTGCTACGATTATTCTGTAGTTCTTATCGTCAATTTGCACCGCCTCCTTAATCTTAACATTGAGTATTTTGAGTATTCTTTGTATCATCATGAAGCATATGAAGTCGTCAGTCAATATGGTCAATGTTGATCCCACCTTCGCCTTAGACACCGCGTTTGCAACCATGGTCACAGGCATTGGGCATTGCATACCTCTAACATCAACCGTACTCTCCATATCACATGGATGGAGAACCAGGGCTTATATAATTTTAATTTCTACACCACAATTAACTGATTAGAGACTGGTTTTAAAGAGCTGTAC
>NZ_LCWN02000105.1:0-4227 GCF_002078205.2 Vulcanisaeta sp. EB80 | reverse complement strand
GTGGTGAGGTTGCCATGGTCGCCATGATAGTTACGGTAACAATATTCGTGATTGGCGAGAGTATGAGGGTACCAATATCGTTAACGGGTTCATTATACGCAAGTCTGGTTGGCGCATCATTAGCGCTAAATCATTTATTAGGTAATGCCCCTCTCGTACTTGGTTATTGGTTGTCCTTACCAATAATAGTAATGTTGCTCTCATACTTTCTATATAGGTCGTTGGGTGTTTTTTCTAGACTCTCGTTTAGGTATATCGGTATTTACAGGATTTTGTCTATAATCACTGTTTTTCTATTATCATTTTCATTTGGTGCAAATAACCTTGGGCTATTGTGGGCACTACTCAACTTTAGTTATAGGGGTTTCATTATAATAACCCTAAGCTCCATACTAGGCGCCTTGTTGATTGGTTGGAGGACACTGTATAGGTTAAGTACGGGGTTATTTACGTTGGGTCCTCTGACGGGGTTCACAATACAGCTGTTTTCATTTATTGCGATGGAGGTTGGGACGTTTTACTCGGTACCGATGCCTATCACCGTTGTAACATCCTTCGGCTTGGTTGGTGTTGGTGCGGCACATAAATTCAGGTTAATAAACCTGAGGTATTTCGGTGAGTTACTCATTGGCTTTATTGCATCAATAATAATAGGTCTTGTGTTCGGTTACTTATTAATTAAAACAATCTAAGCAAGCACCGGTCGAGAAATCTAGGATTCATGGTATATTACACCGCATTCATCAGTAAGTATTATGCTATTCCTGTGGTTTCAACTATATTCTCAGCAGCCTTCCTTGATAGGCCTGTACTTAGTATTGTGAATCTCTCGGGCCTAACGTTGGGTGCCATCATTAGCGCTTCGATGATGATATCCCTATCTAGACCTAACTCCTTGGCTGTGACGGGAATATTCAAGCCCTGTAGGAATGCTCTTATCTTTCTCCATTTCATTCCGTGGAGGTAAGCCATCATTATCGCTCCCAACGCTACCTGTTCACCATGTAATGCGGGTCTGAAGCCCTTCTCCCTAGCGAGTATGTCTATTGCGTGACTAAACAGGTGCTCAGAACCACTGCATGGTCTTGAACTTCCCGCAATTGCCATGGCAACGCCACAGCCGAGTAATGCCTTAACCACTATCCTAACGCTCTCCTCGTTATGAACCCTTAATTTACCCCCATTCCTCAGAGCTATCAATGCGCTGTCCCTGGCTAAGGCAGCAGCGTACTCGCTGAACTCCTCACCCTTGACCCTAACTGCGAACTCCCAATCCTTAACCGCTATTAACTTACCCACCAATTCACCAACACCAGCCAATAAGTATCTCCTTGGCGCCTCAAGTATTATTGACGTATCCGCTATGATGGCTATTGGGGACTTGTGAACCTTACCAATACCGTACTTATTCAAATCCATCTGGAGTACATGGGATACGTAGGGGCTGGCAATACCGTCATGACTGGCTATTGTGGGTATTGATACGTAGGGCACATTCATAATGTGCGCCAAGGCCTTCCCAAAATCGATTATTTTACCACCACCGAGGGCTATTATGTAGTCGGCAGTATTCGCATATTTATTGGCGAGATTAATGATGCTCTCAGGGCTTAACTCATTGATCTCCTCAACATCGCAAATCCTACACCCTATCTTATCGAGTAGATGCTTGCCGAAGTGCGGTCCTATGAGAATAAGCCCCCTCAGTCCATTGAGATTGATCTTACTGAGTATTTCGGGGACTTTGTTTATGGCGTTGGGTCCAAACACCACTACCCTAGGTATCTCGTACATCTCTAATGACTTGTACTGCATCGATCCCATTATTGATTAGGAGGGATGTGCACTGCAATTTAAGTTATTTGCCCATTGATTAGAGGGTTTATTGCAAAAACAGGATTATTCACGAAGTGCTTTAATTATCGTATCAACACTAACCTTCTTCATTGTCACTATGTTATTATCAACCACAAAATCCTCATTCACAAACTCAACACCATTACTTCTTAATAGGCTTATTAATTCGGTGGTTGGGTATACCGTGGCCCTTCTACCCTTTAACAGACCGAGCTTGGCAGCGTACGCGGGTAGCGCTAGGGGCAGTATGACCTTCTTACCGCCACTTACCGATTTCGTTAATAACTTCTCGAAGATATCCCTATTAACCATCGGCTTAGCCCTACCCGGTGTTTCCTTACCAGTAACGGTGTAATAAGCCCAGTAACCCCCTATGAATGCAATAATATCGTAATCACCAAGTTTATTTTCATCAAAATTCTCGGTAAAGTCTAGGTCGAAATTTACCCTAGCGGTCTTACTTACCAATCCCGTACTGACTTCCATACCCAGTTGCCTAAGTGCTTGCATCATCATTGAGTACTCGCCTTTGTATGAGTCATCTGCGACGATTATTAAGGCCTTCATACGACCTATGGGGCAGGATTGTTATTTTAAATATTACGCGCCAATTATCGAACAACGTGTAAAGCCCTACTTTGTGGCTGACCTATTCCTCATTATTAGATCTACAATGAATTTTGCCGCCATCTCGGCATGCTCAAAAGGCCTAGTCTGCGGTTTCTTCCTGAAGTCTAGGATGTACACCGAGCACTCGCCTGCATTGGCTGCGGCGAAGGCGTAATACCTATTGGCTAGTTGATGTAGTTCAATTTCCTCGGGAGTATCTGCCTCCCTGTCCCTAAGCCCCACATCCTTGGACCTCCTCTCTAGGATATCCTTTGGGTCGAACTCCATGAGTACTATTGCGTCAGGCCTTAACTTCGTGATTATCCTGTCAGGAAGTCCTGGGTAAAAGCCTCCCTGAACCCTAATGCTTGCATGCGTGTCTATTATGACATCGCCAGATAGCCTCGCTATCTCCTCCGCAGCCAATTCCTGGACCTTCCTATACTCCTCAACTGGAAGCTTCTTCCTCATGTCATCCCTATTGGTTATTCCATAATTCCTCCTGGCTACCTCAAGCATGTAATCGCCGTAGTTAACGATAGTCACGTCAGGCAGCATCTCCTTGACATACTTAAGTGTTGTAGACTTACCACTACCGGGGACAGCTACAAGTACTATCTTCACATAAATCCTCGCACACCAAATTCATTTTAAGTTTTATTTCACTAGATCCCTTCATAAGGTCTTAAGATCTTATTTTTAAATGTGATAATGAATTAGGCACATGTGAGCATTAGGGTTCTTCACCTCTCGTGGGAATGGCCACCCCACATGATTGGTGGTTTGGGTAGGCATGTTTATCACATTACGAGGAACCTTGTTAGGAATGGTGTGGAAACTGCCGTGATAAGTATATCCCTACCTGGTGTACCAGCCTCTGAGGAGGTTGATGGTGTACATGTCAGGAGGGTTGATCCATTTAGGTTTAGATCCACTGGCTTCATAACCTGGGTTCTAAACTTCAATGAGGAAATGATTGAGGAAGCCCTTAGGTTGTATGATCAATGGGATTTCGATCTCATACACGTTCACGATTGGTTAAGTGGGCCGGCGGGTATTGCGTTAAAGCATTTACTTCATAAGCCCCTGATAGCCACAATACACGCAACCGAGGTTGGTAGACGCGGCGGCGTCTATAATGAGGAGCAGTTCATAATTCACTCCTGGGAGTGGAGGACTACGTACGAGGCTTGGAAGGTCATTGTTTGCAGCAATTACATGCTTGGTGAGGTGGTTAGGGTGCATGGGGTTCCCAAGGATAAATTGGTAATGATACCTAACGGCATTGACACTAGTTACATAGATTCGGTAAGCCCAAGATCTGGGTTTAGGGATTTATACGCAATGCCTAACGAGAGGATCATAACGTTCGTTGGTAGGTTAGTCTATGAGAAAGGGCCTGATCTTGTACTGGCTGCATTTAGGGAGTTGCTTAATTGGAATTGGGAATTGAAATTATTGATAGTGGGTGACGGACCAATGAGGGAATACTTAATGGAACTAGCCCATGAGTGGGGCATATGGAGTAAGGTTTACTTCACGGGCAGGGTTGACGACCAAACACTCTACTCAATACTAAAGGTTTCAGACCTGGCAATACTACCCAGTCGCTATGAACCGTTTGGGATAACGATACTGGAGGCCATGGCCACCGGCGTGCCCGTAATAACCACGAGGGTCGGTGGACCTGACGAAATAGTTAGGGATTGGTACAATGGTGTTAAGGTGCCTCCTAACAACGTAGAGGAAATAGTGAGGGCA
>NZ_LCWN02000104.1:0-4447 GCF_002078205.2 Vulcanisaeta sp. EB80 | reverse complement strand
CAAACCGAAACCAACCACACGCACCCATAACCTTAATACAGAACCCAAGCCTCGTAAATAATGCATCGCGGATTCACTGAGTTAGGTGCTTACGAGGATCAATCATTAAGCAGATTGGTTTTATAAAATTGAGGAGCCACTACTAAAGTCAACAAACGAGGTTTAATTATATGAAGTATTTGATTTGTGTGGTTTTGTGTTTGTGGAGCGTGAACTAAAGCCTTATTAATGCTTAGGTTGGTTTTGTCTTGATGGTCGAGTCGATAGTGGCTTCTGCCATTGATAAGGCTTTGGAGACTGTCTTGAGGAAGGTTGGTGAGGGTAAGAAGCTGTCCACGGAGGACTTGGTCGTGCTAATGCTTGGTTTGTTTCAGGAGATTAGGAAGGACGTAACCGAGACGAATAAGAGGATAGATGCAATAAATGACTCATTAAGCAAGAGGATCGACGCACTCTATGATCTAGTGGGCAAGATCTATGATTTAGTGGGTAAGAATTATGAGGCGTTAAACAGGAAAATTGAAGAGACGAACAAGAGGATTGATGCTCTCTACGAATTAATGGGTAGGAATTATGAGGCGTTGAACAATAGGATTAATGCATTAAACGACACCTTAAGCAGGAGGATTGAGGAGACGAATAAGAGGATTGATGAGGTAAATAGGAGGATTGATGAGTTGGGTAAGGGCATGAGCGAGATGAGGGAGAGCATAAATAGGAGGATTGACGAGACCAACAAGAGGATCGACACACTATACGACCTACTAGGCAAAATATACGAAACACTGATAAAGGGAGCAACCACACAAAGGCAGAAGGCAGGTAAGAGCCAAACATAATCATTATTTCAGCATTCTTTTGAAATCACCCATCCTCGGTCACCTATATAATTCCTAGGTGCTTCGATTGATTAATGCATGGGTGGTTTACATCTCTATTGCTCATGAGTTGTTCGTAGTCCTCCTCCCTAATTGATATTATTGAGAATTGCACGTGATCCTGCCGACCACCTCCACCTGGCTTCGCCTTATTGGTTATGAATAGTAAGTCATTGGACACATCATTCACATTAACAGCACCAATAGGATCGTTGGGTACCTCGCCGAATTCAATAATCACCGTGAATTTGCCTGCAGGATCCCATTCACTAACTGCTGAATGTTTGGGATTGGGAGTACCTGGTGACTTAATCATGAATGGCCCAATAAACGTTAAACCACAGCTTTGTAGGGAAGTTGACTGGTTTTGTGACCTTACATAAAAGAAGAATAGGTCATTGACCTGAATCAGCTTTTGAGCTGTATGACCGTATTTGCTCAGTTCAACGCCGAAAACCCGGTATTTAAGGCAGGTATGGAGATTTCCGGGCTTTGGTTACAAAGACCCAATGCTTAACCATGCAATTCACGCTTTGCTTTAATGAGGATTAAGTATTTTTAAATGTGATTAATTAGATTCAATCTTTCAATGCTAATTGCGTATGCCTGTTTTATGCTGCATTTAATTTAATAACGTTAAAAGTATGGAAATCGTATGCAATGCAGTTTACATTAACGAGTTGGGTTAAATATGGTAGGTTTAATTTTTAAGGCGCTTATAATAAGTCTATTTGTATGGGTAACACGATTCAGCCCCAGGCTAGGCTTAGGAGGGCTTTGACACTGACTGACTATTTCATGCTTCCCCTTACTGGTATGGTTGGTAGTGGTTGGTTGTTTGCCGCATTAGGCGCCTCTGGTGCTATGGGTCCTGCGGCGATTTTATCATGGATAATAGCCGGCGTACTATTCATATTCATGGTTTTCCCCTTCGCCGAGCTGGGTGGCTTATTCCCATTTAGTGGCTCCCTGGCTAGGTATAACCACTACAGTCACGGTACAATCAGTAATTACCTACTTGCCTGGGCATATGCCCTGGGTGCCATCACCACGGTGTCTGTGGAGGCAGTCGCAATTGTGGAGTACGCAAGCTATTATGTGCCCGAGTTTTGGAACTCCACACTCAATGTATTAACACCGTTGGGTCTATTTACCGCGGCTACATTGATATTGTTGTTCTTCGTCATTCAATTAATTGGTGTTAATATCTTTGGTTGGTTCAATAGGTTCATAACCGCCTGGAAGATATTGATACCGGGACTCACAATAATACTCCTCATAGCCCTATACTTCCACCCGGACCACGTCGTTGGTAAATTACCCGGCGGCTTTGCACCATACGGTTATCCAGCAATCTTTGCCGGCATGATAACGTCAGGCATAGTATGGGCTTACCAAGGCTTTAGACAGGGGCTTGAGTACGCTGGTGAGGGTAAGAATCCGCAGAGGGATGTGCCGCTGGGTACAATATTGGCGTTCATCACGACAATAATACTGTACGTCTTACTCGAGATTGCATTCATAGGTGCCATTAATTGGAAGGCCGCAGGCGTCTCGCCAGGTGATTGGCAAGCCCTCGCCTCGAGTGATTGGGCGGCGCACCCATTTGTTAGTGAGGCTATGGCTACGGGTATACCAATACTCATGGGATGGGCCATATTTTTGCTCGTCGATGCCATCATATCTCCGGCCGGTACATTGGCTGTCTACGTTGGCACTAGTGGTAGGAATTTGTATGGTATGTCTAGGGTTGGTTACATACCCAGGTTACTCTCTCAAATACATAGGAGGTTCCAAACACCCTGGGTTGCGCTTTTGGTGGCTACCGTAATCGGTATAGCATTCATGGCGCCATTTCCGACGTGGTATGCAATAATGTCCTACTCAACGGTCATGACGATTTATGGGTATCTACAGGTTGGTATATCCAACCACGTACTTAGGAGGGTCGCCCCAGACCTGAATAGGCCGTTTAAGACGCCAGCTTGGTACATATTCTACCCAGTAAGCTTCATCGTAGCCTCATTACTGATTTATTGGTCTGGTTGGTCGTACGTAAACGCCATAATAGCCGGCGTAATACTCGGGTTCCCACTATTACTACTCGGCCCATACAGGTCGGAGATAAGGCTCACGCAGGGTGCAGCCGTAATCTTTGCAGTGGCTTACTGGATAGCAACCGCTCTGGTAATTGCCGGTTGGTACCTGGGCTGGTTCTCAGTTCTAGGTCCATTACCATCCTTCGCAATCTACTGGACACTAATCACGTTAATACAGGTACTAAGCCTATTGTACGTATGGCTTAAGTCGAGACATCCAGACGCCAAGGCAGCCTTTTGGATACCCATATTCAACGTATTCCTCGGCACAATCTCATACATAGGATCATTGGGCCCACTATCAACACCAATAATCCCATACCCATGGGACTACATAGTATTCGCAATACTAAGCCTAGCCGCATACTTCATAGCCGTACAACTAGGCTACGAAACAAAGGACCTAAAAGAAATAAAGCAAAAAGGATTACCAATAGAGTGATGACGATAAATAAAATAAATAGCCATTAAAATATATAAAATATTTAATTCGTAGCCTATGTCATATTCATGATAGCTCTAACAGTTGGATTAACGCTTTATGTGGCGTCCACAGCCAAGGATCATGAGAATGCGATGAAGCATGTGAGGGCTGGTTGGTGGGTTGTGGCGACGATATTCTCGGCATTCGTATTATCGTTCCTAGGCTCCTTCAGTGTTTTTGAGACGCCGATAATACCGTTCCCATGGGATACAGTAGTTGCTGCCCTTGTGGCGCTTGGGCTTTATCTGTATGGTTCATATAGTGGGATACTTACTGAGGATCTGGTTGTTGCATTAAGGGAGATGGGTGGTGTTTAATATACCATAAAAATAGTAATTAAAACATTTATTAAAATACGATCACATATGTCAGAATTCTGACATAAAAGTAAATAAATTAAGCCTTATTAGTCTAGTCCGTGTTGGGCAAATACTCTACGTTTCCACCGACAGATCCTGGGTTTGAGGATCCGCCAAGGCTTAGTAACTATGATGTTATAGTAATTGGTGGAGGTGGCGGTGGCTATCATGGCGCTTTCGAACTTAGTAAGGGTGGTTACAGGGTCTTGTTAATTGATGATAAGGGTAATCTTGGCGGTAACTGCCTATACGAGGGTTGTATACCCTCTAAATCCGTATCAATTGCTATCTACCTGATGAAGAAGCTTAGAAACATACTGAATAGTGTTGGTAATACGGATATAAACAAGGTCAAGATCCTCTGGGAAAACGCGATTGATCATAAGGATAACGTGCAGTACATACGATATCTGCAGCATATAAGGGAGATTAAGGAACATGAGAACGTGGATTTCGTGAAAGGCATTGCGAGGATTGTCGATAACCATAGGGTTGTTGTGGAGGCTATCGATGGATCATGGAGGAGGGAGGTGGAGGGTAAGTACCTGCTCGTCGCCACGGGATCAACGGCGATAAGAATACCAGTACCTGGTGCCGAATTAGCCATAGGTAGTGAGGAGCTTTTTG
>NZ_LCWN02000103.1:0-4642 GCF_002078205.2 Vulcanisaeta sp. EB80 | reverse complement strand
GGATTTTGCACAGATCCTTAAAAGACAACTGGCCTTATTACCGAGGCCATTCCTACTCAATTCTTGGCTCTTTATAGATACCCATGACACCCCAAGGGCAATAACGGTATTAGGGGATGCGGAGAAGGTCAAGGCCGCACTAGCATTCATCTACACGTGGGTTGGGACACCAATGCTGTATTATGGCGATGAGGTCTATCTTGAGGGAGGTCCGGACCCTGATAACAGAAGATGTATGGATTGGGAGAGAAGGGATGGGCTTCATGAAATACTGAAAGCGCTTATTCGACTTGAGATTCGGCCAAAGTATTTAATTGCTCATGGTAATGAGGTCATATATTATGATGAGAATTACGAAGTTAGGATAAGCAATGAACTAAAAAACTATAGAGATGGCATATTGGTTGGAGAATATTTCGCTATACGAAGTAGATAATTGAAATATTGCCACGAATTTCATAATGAGTATACTTAGGTATACTTGTTTTAATTATTTAAACATTATTTAATTTATCGTCATATTTATTTATAGATATTTATTAGATAAAGTACTCACTGCGGTAATGCTTTTAAATACCTTCTATAATGTCTAAAGTCGTATGAGGAGTCGGGGTATCTCAACGGGTGCCATAATAGGTATAGTTGTTGCCGTTATAGTAATAGTGGCTGTGGCGGTTGCTGTGCTTTACATGTATAAGCCATAACCAAAGCCAGCCACCGCACCAGGCTTTGTGATACCCATATCAGAATTCACGCCCCAAAATGTCTATAGTTCGAGCTTTGCTCAAACCTTCTGTTCGAAAGTTGGCAATGTGACAATAACTGTATGGGACACCTACAGCCCAAGTGAGAACCAAGCCTTCAATGCGTCTTTAGCATCCTTCGAACAGATGTATCCGTGCATTCACGTTGAAGTAACTTATGGTGTGGGGATTGCAACGAGCAATTTCATATCGGCAGCAAAGGCTGGGCAGGCGCCCATTGTTTATAGGGATACGAGTGATGATGCCGGTAAACTATTCGCGGCAGGGCTGCTCCTTAACCTATCAGAGTACTTATCGCCATCTGTCTTTGAGCAGTATCTACCAACTGCAAGGGAAAACTTCTACTTGAACACAACCACTGCCCATGGATATTACGGTTTGCCTGACAACATAAATTACATAGTCATGTTCTACAATAAGCAGTACATAACATCGCCACCAAACACCACAGATCAACTCATAAACATGTGCCTACAGGTGAACAGTACATACAATGTTTGGTGCATTGCGTATGGCACTGGTTCTGAGTGGGGTTACAGGTTCGCAGCCTGGTTCGCAGGCTTTGGAGGACAGATATTCGGACCAAACAACATGCCAATGCTCAACTCAAGCGCCATGGTAAACGCCCTAGAGTTCTGGTATAACCTAACGTATGGCTTACACATAAACGCGCCTGATATGAACCCAAGCCTTGAAGGGCAATTATTCACCAGTGGTAAGGCCGCGATAATATTTGACGGACCATGGGATCTAGGCACGTACTTCAAGGCGCTCGGTTGCAACCTTGGTGCTGCCCCACTACCCATCGTTAGCCAGACAGGGCTTCACGCAATGCCACTGATAGGTAGTACTGGTTGGGTAATAGCCTCGCCGCAGGCCAGCGGCGCAACGCCGCAGCAGCTGGAGGCTGCGTTGGTGTTCATTCTATACATGACTGGACCACAGGCTGACTTAAACCTGTGGAATTATGCCCATGATATACCAGCCAACATACAGGCGTATAATCAGGCAATTAGTCAATTAAATGCTGGTCAATTATCACCATCGTGTCTCAACGGCATTATGGAGGGTATTTTCGAACAGGCGCAGTATGGGCAGAAGTTCCCCAACATACCTGCCATGGCTTACTACTGGCCTGCATTCCATCAGTACGCCACTGCCTACTTTGCTAACCAGACGACAGCTCAAGCTGCTGCTCAGGGTATGGAGCAGTACATGCTACAACAGATGTCTCAGTCGAGCGGTTAGGGTTAGTGATTAGTTATGGATCCTCTTCAAAATCTTAATCGTGTTTTAACCCAATATCTTTACCTGCTCCCCATAATAGCCATAGCCCTATTCCTATTTCTTTACCCCGTGGCTTACGCCATATACATATCATTCACAAACTTCAACCTATACCACCTATTTAGATATACATTTATCGGTTTGAAGGTTTATGAGCAAATTTTAAGCAGCGGTACATTCTATACATTGTTGCTCAATACCGTGATTTGGACAGTAGGTAGCCTGGTGCCCATGGTGGTTGTTGGCTTTTTATTGGCGTTGATATTGAATCAGAGGGATATTAGGGGTAGAAATGTTTTCTTCACACTATTACTAGTACCATGGGCCTTTCCCGCATACATATCCCTAGTGATTTGGTCAGGCATGTGGAATTACGAGTACGGCATTGTGAATAAATTCCTTGGCCTATTCGGTGTACCACCAATTAATTGGTTGACTTTTACGAATACGGCCTGAGCGGCCCTTATATTAACGAATCTTTGGTTATCATTCCCATACTACACGGCCGTATTTTTATCGAGCTTACAGAGTATACCTTCGGAGCTTTATGATATAGCCACAGTCGATGGCGCGAGTGTGTGGCAGAAATTCACCAGGATAACCCTACCCCTAATGCGCAGTGCCATAGCCTTCGTGAGTGTTGGTGGTTTCGTATTTACCTGGAATAATTTCTACCCAATATACATACTCACTGGTGGTGGTCCTGGGATATCCACAGACATCCTAATTGTTTATACGTATCAAGAGGCATTCTCATATGGTTACTACAATATTGCTGCCGCATTCTCCGTAATATCCACGATAATCCTGGCAATAATGGCCCTAATGATGCTTAGGGTTGGTAGGGTCCTGGAGGTGATAACATGAGCAACAGGTATAGTCTTAGGTATAAATTAATTAATTGGATTAGGCTCGGCATATCATATATAGTGCTTGCCATAGTCGCTGCCATAGCGGTGTTCCCGATATACTACATAATAATTACCTCGATAAACCCCATACCAACACTTGCCTCAATAAGCCTTAGAACACTACTGCCCGAGAGCCCATCCCTGGAGGCGTATTATTACATAGTATTTAAGGAACCATTTTTACTATGGCTTAGGAACAGCTTGATACTTGCCACGGGCACCATAGCAATTACAGTCGTTGTGGCTTTCATAACAGGGGCTGCGCTTTCGAGATTAAACATTGCCGGCAAGAGGGCTTTGATGATTACAATATACGTAATGACCTTCTTCCCCTTCGCGGCCACGGCCCTACCGCTATACTTAATGTTCGCCTCACTGCACCTACTTAACTCATACATAGGCCTAATACTGGCCTACTCGGGGGGGGGGGCACCGCAATCTTCAGCTCCTACCTGGTTAAGATCTTCATTGATAGGATACCGAGGGATTACGAGGAAGCTGCGTTGATAGACGGCTTAACAAGACCTGGTGCATTCTTCAGGGTGTTATTGCCTATGGCAAGGCCGATAATAGCCTTCGTGGCATTAATGGCATTCCTGGGTGCGTACACGGACTATGCGTTGGCCAACGCCTTCATAACGAGTGGTAGTATGTGGACACTAACACTGGGCATGTACTACCTAGCCTTCGTTAATAGGGCAACCCTCTACAATGTATTGGCTGCGTTCTCAGTATTAATGGGAATCCCAATATTCGCCGTATTCATAGCCTTCCAGAGATACCTGGTTCAGATATACGCAATGGGTGGTGTTAAGGCTTAGGAAGTTGAAAATAATTAAAGGAATAAACAGAAGATAAAACTTAAAAATACAAAAATACAGTAAGTGCTATGACAATCAAAGGAATAATACCAATAACTCTTTTATTAATAGTTGCAATACTCCTCACGCCAGCAATCTTTGCCCAATCATCATGCCCATACACCGTGACCTTCAACGTAACACCAACGAGTGGTCCTGCGTATATTACAGTATCAATAAGCGGTATACCTCAAGGTCATGAGGTCTACCTACACTGGGGCATTGAACCCTACCCACAGGGTCCGTGGTCTGATGTAACGGATACCTTAATGAGTTGGAATGGTGAGAATTACACGGTAACCATAGGCCCATTCCAACCTGGCACATGGGTTGCCTGGGTCTTTCATGACGCAACAACGAACACATGGATAAACTATCAATGCGTCCCCTTCTGGAACTGGAACGTCGACGTTAACCCACCAAATGCCGGTTATACCTGGGCCTACGTATACCCAAACGGCTCAATACTAATAACAATGCTCGGTAGGGCTCCCGATAATATATTACTATGGTACGGATTAACGTCCGGACCTGGAAACGTTCCCTGGTACACAACAAGTGGTTCACCTGGCGCCATGAACGCAAGCATGACATTCAACCCACTATGGGGTAACTACTCAGTAATGATTGGTCCATTCAAGCCAGCTGGCCTCCTCCCACGCCTTGAAAGGGCGTGGGTGGTTTCCTCGCCCTGCCTTCATCGGCCCCTCCGGCTGGGTTCATGGGGTTGCCCCGGGCCAGCACCGCGGGGCTTTTCTCTAAGCTGGCCATGAATTCCCTGAGTGTGGCGTGTAGATGGTGCACGATGGGGGATGATATT
>NZ_LCWN02000102.1:0-4674 GCF_002078205.2 Vulcanisaeta sp. EB80 | reverse complement strand
TTGGATACCTGCGCGAAGTTGCCGATCCTCTCCGGCGACATGTATATGACTTCACCACCGTTCTGTATTACCTTGATCACCTCACGCCTCGCTATTGTTGGGAAGTGGTCCTGGGTCACGCCGGCTATTATCAGTAGCTTTGTATAATCACTGTCCCAAGCACCATACTCCCACCAAGTACCGCCCATTGCGTATGATCCACCGGCGGCAACATTAAGTGCGCAGAAGCCGCCGTGACCTCCCTGGTTTGGTGTGCCGAACATTGCTGCGAACCACGTGTTCTCCGCTGGGTTGTATTGGTCCCTGCCTGTGAAGTAGACGAACTTGTATGGGCAGCACTCCCTAATCTTCTTAAGCCCCAGGAAGCCGTACTTCCAACCCCTCTGGGTTAGGAATGATGCGTTATCGCCATTTATCAATATGTCAAGCATGTCGTCATATGTTATCTCAATGAAGTCGCCCTCGCATCTCTCGCTCGTTGGCACCCTCAGTAATGGAGACCTAAGCCTCGCTGGGCTTAGGTAGTGGAGCATTGCTGATGCGCCTATGCCGCATGTGGCGCCTTCGTTCATGGTGAATATGGACCCAGCTATGAACCTGGGAAGCTTCGTCTGTCCACTAATTATGACCTCAATATTGCACCTGCCTAGGCAGCCGTAGCATGTTGTGAATGCAACAACATCACTTGCTACTTCAGAGGCGGCTAACTTGCTCTCCTTAAATATCTGGCTGAATACGAAGGCCTCCTTACCAATGGTTCCCAGGAATGCCGCTGCTGCCGTGGTTATGCCAGCAAGCTTTAGGAACTCCCTCCTTGTTAATGCGAAGTCCTTCCTCGTTTCCTCCCTAATTAATTTTGTGGATGTCTCCATACCCATCACCCCCACCACGGACCCCACTGTGGTTCTGCATTAACCATCGGTGTAAGCGGGGCATAGTAGTAGGCTACCGTCAACACTATGTACCTAACCATGTAGCCTCCTAACATGACGGCTATGAATATTATTAAGATAGCCCACTTGCCGAAGGTGCCCATTGGGTCAATCCTGAACAGGACGATCTCAAGGAGCAGTGGTATTGCTATGCCTAAGGTTATGACGAAGCCCCAGAAGTACGGTGCGTAGGTCTGCAGCAGAAGTTGGGTTAACGGTATCCTAGCCTCATAATGGTTTGCATAAGCCACGGTTAAGAATAGGGCCCATGAAAAGGCCTCAAAAACCACCGCAAGTAAATCTATCCAGCCTAATTCATGAATCAAACGCCTGACATCAAAGGCCCCACCATCAGCCTTAACACCTGGTGGTGTATAGAAGAATCTCGCCACCAATAGTGAGAGGGCTGTGCCGTAACCAAGCCCTGAGGATAACCAAAGTATTGGTAAGGTACCATTCCACCAGTAGGACTTACCACCTGCTGCTGCGAATAGGAATGCTGTATATACCGTGGCCGCTATGCCCGTCAGCATTGTTAGGAAATCAAGGACTACCCGGGTTGTCCTAACGTACCTGCCTAATGCCCTAGCCGTAATCTTTGTGAGCGATGGTATGTACCATATGGCGAGGTATATGATGCCCCAAATAACCATACCACTTAGGAACAGGACACCCCAATCTATCCATGATTGGGCTAACCTACCGTTTGGGTAACCAATGAGTATTATATAGCCAGCCCTCTCGGGCCTGCCCAGGTCTATTATGAAGAAGGCTAGGGCGGCCAGTATTAATACCCAACCAGTAATCATGTTTATCTTAACCATTCTCTGCGCCTTATTCCTAACATCATAAAACGCCGCCAGCAGCATTGTCATGCTACCAAGCGCCGTTAAGAATATAGCAGCCGCGATCCTCCAACCCCATATAAGGTGGTATTCAGGTGGCATGTATGGACCCCAACCGCTCCACTCAACAGGCCATGGAGATGACATCAAGCTTAAAGCGCCGATTATGCTGCCTATAAATCGTGCTTTCTAACTCAATAATAAAGTTACGGTTATACATGTGTAGACTCTATATAATGTACTTACTAATATTTGAAAACTCCATATATTGACAGACTTCGACTAACGATTAATCTATTAATTATAATTTAATGATTTCATTTCATTAATTTAAGAAAACAGGTAGATCATGCATGTTTGTTTGTCAAAAATAATCTAGATATTAATGAATTAGCTATGGGACAATCAATACCTAATTTATAGCCGTGTATTCTACACTTCATAGCAACCTTCACAATCGTTACCTTCCTTGATTGATCACCCTGTAGTAACAATGCTACCTTACAGCCATCCCTAAGGGTTATTGTTGGTAGGTACTCAAGTAGTGCCTTTGCTATAACCCTCTCGGCGGCTTTAACCTTATCAATAGGTAGATCCAGATCCTCTGCAATAAAATTTATTATTGATTTATTATTATTTATGATATGTAAGGGTCTTTGTAATATATAATGAAGTGTACAGTTTAAGCTTTGGGCGCAGATGTTGGCAGGTCGTATCTTAGTTTGGGCTATACCTTTATTGATTAGATTTATGTAGCTTATAACCTCATCATCGCTGAATTCCGCCAGGTCCCAGTCCTCTTTCAATTTACCAATAGCCGACCTAAAAGCATCATTAGAAATGCCACTAACTCCTCTTAGGTAAAGTAGCGTAAGTACTAGGGCGCCCTTTGTCGTTATTATATAATGTCCCTTATCGATCTTATCGATCAGACCCATATCCATGAGCTCGAGGGATTTCCGATAAAGTGTAGCTATGCTTATGTTTAATGTCTTAGCCATATGATAAAGTGATGCTGTATTTTTATTGTAGCTAAATAATAGGTGATTCTTATACATGAGCATAAGTATCTGGAGAATCATAATATGGTAAGTATCAAGACAACTGCTAATCATATATTTGCTTGAATTAAGATTTATAAACTTTTCTCTATAGATGCCATAGATAAATTGCTGAGCCTGTCCATAGTTATCTCTTCGGTATCATTTGAATTAGGGAAATAATATGCATTAGCAGTTTAAAATTCAATTTTCTCGGTCAATATAGTAGGTACTGGGAATATAATGATCAAAAAGGAAATGGTTATGGAAGATGTACGGGAGCATTTATTAGTCTAAGGATTACATTTAGTTAGATGCGCTTCAGCGCTTTTCTGAGGAGGATCGTAAACGTTCTAGATAAGTTGAATTCTTGCTCATCGGCCTATGTTGGTGGTAAGTTGTTGACTTTCATACCGCATGCATGGCAACCAATTGTTGTGCAATTGGAGTGGTTTGTTTCGCACCGTCTCTCCGGAGATGGCGGTTTACCCGCCGTCTCCTTCTCGACGGTCTCCCCGAGCCCCCTCACCGCAGTGGCTCTCCAACGGTCGCCCGCGGTTCCCAGCCCTACGGTTCTCGGAAACCCAGGGGTACAGTTAAGGTGCTGGGATTGGGGTTATAAGCCTGTCGTCTCATCACCAACGATAATAAACCCCACGAATAATCATGAAAACCGAAACTACCCCAGCATTCTTTATCCATTCCTATTACTATTCACGGCTGTTGAGGCCGTATTCGGTTTATTAATGATGCTGAGCTTCATGACTAGGTTATCAGGTCTCGTCATCGCAATACTGGCCTGGAGCATTGGCGCTGCCGGTGGTTGGTTAGGACCTACCTGTGTGGACGAGTGGCAGATCGCGGCTGTTGAGGGTGCGGCTGGCCTAATGTTCATGTTGACGGGAAGTAGGTGGTTGTCGATTGATCAGTACCTAGCTAGAAAATGGCCAAGGGGTTTGAGGATACTCAACCTGTACATACCACTATGGTGAGGTGGTGGGTATGGATAGGTCGATCATTATTGCTTTGCTTGGTTTCATAATAGCCACGGGAGTCACGATGGCTCTATATCAAATAAACTTCCAGGGATTTACACACCTAATTAATTACTCCAAGAAGCCCGCATACTCATTGAGCGGCACTAGGTTGTTTAGTAATGGTACCTTATTCCTCCAAATAGATAGGGTTGCTGGACCTGATACATATGGTGGATTCATAGTTCTCGTGCAAATACTCTACCCGAACGGTACAGTACTTTACCAATGGAACGCAACCCAGCTAGGTCATATACCAAGCTATGACATAATCAATGAGTACCCACTGCCTGGTCACATGGCCTACTCAGACGGGTTTGCCCTGGTTGTTCCACTGGGTCAAAATGCCACGGTAATACTACATGCGCCAATTCGTATACCGCTGGGTACATACATCGTTAGGGTATACGATGTTGATGGATCCTATGAAGCTTACGGCATAAAGTTCCAGGTCTACGTAACCGTTAATCAATGAGAAAATAGTACTATTAAAATTAAATTTCCTCATTATTTCTATTCCTATTAATCATCAACCTACTACTTAGGTATTCAGACCATTTGCTTGCTATTTGGTTCATTTCCTTCATTATCTCTTCATAGTACTGTAGGAGCATTTTTCCCTCGGGTGTTAACCTGGCCCCTCCCCTACCCCTACCGCCCTTCCATGCCTCCACAAGTTTCATGCCCGAGGTCTTCTCCATCTTGTCTATGTAATTCCACACAAACCTATACGACATACCCAACCTCCTCGCCGCACCACTTATTGAACCAGTCTCATCAATAGCCTTAAGAATATCATAACCACCAGGACCAATCAAATGAA
>NZ_LCWN02000008.1:0-51396 GCF_002078205.2 Vulcanisaeta sp. EB80 | reverse complement strand
ATTATTGAGTCGTACATGGCAGGTAGGGAGGAGAGGGCTGTTGTTGGTACTGTGGCTGGGCATATAAGGAATATGATACTTGGCGTGACTAGGGGTTGGAGGTATAAGTTGAAGATTGTGTTTTCCCACTTTCCAATGAATGTTAAGGTTCAGGGTAATCAGTTGGTGATTGAGAATTTCATGGGTAGGAGGTCGAAGATTGTGCTCGAGATACCCAAGGGCATTAAGGTTAGTGCTACTAAGGATGACGTGGTGGTTGAGGGGATTGATAGGGAGTTGGTTAGCCAGTTTGCCGCGAGGATTGAGGAGGCTACTACGTTGAGGGGTGAGGAGAGGATTAGCCCTCATGGTCGTGAGGGTGGACCGGGCGTCCTAGACGGCATTTATGTATACGCTGTGGAGCACATGAAATAGGTTTCACTCAAGGTATATTCCGGACTTCTCGAGCCTTCTTTCTATTGAATTCTTATCATCTGGGTAGTAATTAATCGCCCTAACTAGGTAATTCTTGTCGATATTGATTTTACTATCTGGATCTGCCAGTATCTCCGCTACACGGGATAGGAATTCATCACCCTCCTCACTTGCCTCCCTCGCCTTTAACACTAATAGGTCCTCGAGCCTTATGCTCCTAACCTCCAGGTTATCTATGCTCACTTTCACGGCGTTTATCAGCATCTCCTCTGGTATGTATAGGTCGAGTATGTTCTCCATCAAGTCAACCCTAATTACGTGGGCATTCACGAGTAATTCGTAATACATCATACCACTCATGTCCGTACCCACATCCCAATCATTCTCCCTAGCGATCTCCTCGAACAGTTCAGGCTCCATTATTGTGGATTTGTTTGTTATGAATAGGTCTATGTCGTGAATATTCCAATCAATACCGTATAATAACGGTAGTATTGCACTACCTATCAGCACAAAATCGATATCCCTCTTTTTAAATTCAGAACCAACCTTAATCAAAACCCTCTTTATTAATTCCACAGTCTCCCTTGATTGTCCATCCCCCATGCGTAGACTTTAAAAGATAATCCAAATTTAAGTGTTTTTGCCAGTATGTCGGGTCTAGCATTTAAGGCTGTGGGTATAAGGTATGATTACCTACACGCAGAACGACTACAACTAATACCACAACAAACTCCCATAACCTTCAACGTAAACCTAGTCATAGGCCCAAACGCGTTAGTCAGGGGTGATGTTGTTGAAATACCGTTCTCGTTAGCCGCCAGCTCAAACCCATCGCTTGTGAACATTTCAATTAGAGGCGCATTGGTAATCCAGGGTGATGCCAAACAGATTGAGGATATTGCCAAGTCAATAAACTCAGGTAAGCCGCCCCAGTTTGTCCAAGTGATGATTGGTCAATACGTATTCTTCGAGGTTAACCTACTCCTTAAGGAGCTTGGTATACCACCAGCCATGCCCATTACTCCCCAACCACAGCAGAGGCAGGGTGAGGGAATAATGTATGCCTAAACCTCATCCTTGGGTGCCCTGCACTGACTGCATCCTGAGCGCCTTGATTGTATAGTTTAATGGGTTCTTCACGCCACAACCCAGGTTTGTTGGGCACAGCCCTAGGCTATTCATCTCCTGGCATGATGGTGGCATGTAGAATTTATGACCACCCCTAAGCCCAGCAATGTGCTCCACCTGATACCTGGTCTTCTTCTCATCAAAATCAGCCACAGTCCTGAAGAGACCAACAACCTCCTCGACACAATCCTCCATAGGTCTGCCCTCGATATCATGGCACTTCCTGAGCATGTACGCAGCCAACGCAAACCTAGCTTGGTGGCTAGGGTTCCCTCCCGATTTTATCTCATTAATTATTGCTTCAATACATGGTGGTGTAAGACCCCTTATTTGCACCTTAACCTTACTGGTAACCCCCATCCTATACTCCCTAAGCTCCCTCATGCCACCCAATGCATCGACTAATGATTTAGTCTCGTCTACATTCTCGAACGCCTTATTTATGAGTTCAAGGACCCTTCTCTCCACAGCCTCCTCAACAAGCCTTACCAGGTCTTTATACGTAGCCAGGACCCAACCCTTTAGTAAGTACCTGTTGACTAACTTCCAGTAAGGGTCATTCCTTGGCATGAACTTCAGGTAGCTCCATACCCTAACACCTACATCGTAGGCTAGGGCAAGCCTTTCATCATAGATATCCAAATCCCTAAGCCTAACAGCCTCTATACCAAATTCCCTAGCTATATACATCATGCAATCCGGATCCTCAAGCAATAACTTCCCCGAGAACCTTTTACTTTCAACATCAGCGAACCTCCTCCATAACGACTTATCCAGGTGTGCAGCTAATGCTATGGCTATGTAATGGGCAACCAATTCATCCTCACCTAAATCCACGTCGTCACTTATCGTATTCCTCATTATAGCCTCGCTCAATATCTCATAGGCCCTCCTGAGCAATTGCATACCCACTGGCGTGGTTGGTAAATCGTTTATGTATAATCCCCTCTCGCTGGTTATCTCCTTAAACCTATTGAGCCCCTCCTTACTGAATGGGTATTTCACCACGAAACTTACATAGTCGCTAAAGCATCTAAGCATTTAATCCACCACTACCATATTGACATAACAGTATATAAAGTAATTACGGTGAGTGTTTCAATAATATGCACCTACATACTGTGCAGTTTATCCATAATGAGCGCCTTGCCCAGGTCATGAATACTACTTATCTTTATGAACAATCCACCACCAATCTTCGACAGCCTCATGAGTAGCTCATCATCACTATTTTCTCCAATTGCTATTGTGGATATTGTCGTACCACCCCTCCTCAACCTAACAGCCTCCTTAATGCACATGCTGGAGTTGACTGTCCTACCGTCGGTCACGCAAATCACGTGCTTCGAACTACTCCTCGATCTAGTGAGAACCTCCCTAGACCTCTCAAGTGCGTTTGCCAGGTTCGTACCACCGCCGGCATATACGTACTTGAGCATGTAATTCATTTGCTGCCAATACCTCCTAACCTGGTGTAGGCTCCAGAGTACGTCAGCCCTGAAGTTGAATAATACCATGGCAAGCCTATCGTTCGTCTTTGATAGGAACTCTATGTATTGTGCCACGGCGTCCTTGGCTATCTCTATCTTGGGCATGCCATTGCTTAGTTCTCTCATGCTACCTGACACGTCTAAGCATAGCACAATATCTATCGTTTTAACATTTGCGTATTCCTTAACCACTATGTCCTTGTTTGTGAATAACTTGTGCATCATGGTTTTCCTACTAAGATTCATGGCTGTCTTCTGGAGGTCTACGTCGAAGTAGTTATCACCGATCTTGTACTCCCTAACACTTACCACGTAGGTTGGGTACTTATCAATATCTGTAAACCTCACAATCTTAACCTGCCCCATGCCACTCATGGCATTCCTAACGACATTCCTAAGGGCCTCGAAAACCCTCTCGCCCTCTCTACTCCTCCTGATGTCCGTGGGTAATAATCCATAGTTCCTTAAATACGGCTCCATCTTCTTAAGTACTTGTACCTTCTCGACTATGTTTGCATATGGATCTATGAACATATTTATTAATTGTGCCAGGTTTAGGAAGTTGACTGTACCAACGCCACCGTACAATATCTCATATATTGTCGATATTATTGAGTCGAGCCTCGCGTCCTTATTACGCTCATCAACATTCGCAACCAAGGTTTTACCGATGGTTAGGTCTTGGCTTTCTTCGGCACTAAGGTCAGAACCAAAACCACCACCAATACTACCACTTGTGTTCTCGGTCTCATCATTATTACCCCTCTCTACATTTTCAAAATTGTCGCTGGCGCCCACGTTAAAGCCCGAGACCTGCTGATCTAATGACTCAGGCCCAACCTCACTTTGCCTAGTCTCCAGGTCCTCAAATGCCCTCTCAAATGCCTCTTCCAGTACCCTCTTTTTATCCTCTGGATTTGTGGTTTCTACCGATAGGTAAAGATTTTCAATACCGACCCTGACCACGGTCTCCTTGAACTTGTCATAATCAACGCCTCCCTCAAGCATTATCCTCATCATTATATCATTAACGGCAGATTCAAAGCTCCTAACGGACCCTGGTCTAATGACCCTAGAATCTTCCTGTAAATATGCATATACCTTGCTAAGAACCCTAACTACTATATACCCAGGGTCAATGTTTATGCTCAAGCCCTAACCCCAGGTATAAATGGTGATTGCCACATTAAATAGCTTACTCATGTTGTTAAAATTAATTATTTAGCGAGCAAGGTCATTTCCTTGAATACCTCCTATACATCATCATTGCCTCATCAAACTTACGTACTAGGTAGTCCCTCTTTTCCGTCTCGTTTGCAAAGTTTCCACGTATTACATTAACCATGTTACTGATTATCTCCCTCTTCAGGTCGTTGAGTGTTACCTCCCTACCCTCAAGCCACGCCCTAGACATTGCCGTCGTTATGGCGAATATCGCAGACCTTATACTCGGTCCAACCTCAATATTGCTGTCCTGGGTTACTAACGTCATGAATGTGGCTGTAACGTCAGTAAGGGCATCCGGCGCCTTGAGCCCCAGGTGCTCCATGTACATACTACTCTTCCAGGAGAGTATCGTCTTGAGTAGGTCCTTGTCTGGGTATGGTATCTCCACAACCTTCATCCTATCAGCCAAGGCCTCACTAAGTTCGTAGACACCCGAGTACTCCGCAGGATTTGATGTGGCTATTACCAGGAAATCGCTCCTAATCCTGAACCCCCTAATGAATACGTAGTGCTCCTGAAGTACCTGGAGTAGTGCGGCTTGGCTGTATGGGTTCAACCTATTTATCTCATCGAGTATCAATATGCCGCCATGAGCCATGACCAAGGGGCCGGGTATATAGGCCAGGGGGTGATCGAGACCTGCTTGTAGTGCTACGGCTATGTCTATATCGCCGGTTAATTCCGTAGCCGTCATGTGGCTGTGGCAGGCAACCTCTATGTATGGCGGCTCACTTATATGGAGGATCTCGGCCAAGGTCTCCGCTAAGGTGGTCTTGCCAATACCCACAGGCCCCATTATTAATACGTGCCTACCAACAGCAAGGCTGCTTAATATGTCCATTGCTATGTCGTTCAACCCCTTAAGCTCCCTCTCAAGATCGCTCAATATCTTCTTAATGCCCTTCGTCCTTATTGCATCCGCAACGACCTTACTAACGTTAACCTCTTCTCTCTTAACCAGGTCTGAGAGGTGTGGCAATAATGCCATTAAGTCCTTACCTGTTGCCATTCAGTACACGTAAGTTATTGAGCTTTAAATTTTTAATGTTTCAACCATTTTAATCCAAACACGCAAATACCCACAAAGCAACCAATGAACTTGCAGTATTACCAAAATCCCATGAGGAGAAAGGTATTAATAACCTAACCACAACCACGTGCTAGTTATTTCAGATAGGTGGTTTTGGTGAAGTATGGCTACTCGGATGAGGAGGACTTAAACGAGTACGAATTAAAGCGAGAAATCAAGGACCCCAAACAACGATGGGTTATTAGGATAATTAGATCAATGAAAGACTACTACAAGAAATGCCCATACTACGATATAAGGTCTGGCGAATGCTTCATTAAGTTCAACGTGGAGGACAATAAATGCCCAAGGGATGGCAAATACGAGGGATGCCCCATACTTGAGGAGTTCCTTGCTGAGAGGTATGAAGAACTTAAGAAGAAGGGTAGACCGATACCTTACGATTTTAGGGACCTTGCCATATTTTAACATAGCTCACTTATTGAGTAAGCAAGCTTAAATATCTACGTTAGGTAATGCAATAATGTGGAGATAATCACCGTCGAACCTAACGAGCTATTAACCATAGATGGACCAGCGAGCGTTAGGGTAATTGAGGGCAGGTTCTACGTGCTAGGGGTTGATTACGGACCTGGCAATGCTTTTACCGTAATGAGGGGTAGGAGGGTAGTTGCAAAGTCACTTGAGAGGGGTAAGGTAGAGATTATAGTGGGGCCGGAGGGCAATTTCGAGAAGGTAGGTAAATCAAGTGATGAGGTAATCGAGATATGGGAAAGGGCACTGAGTGAGGTTTCGTTGAGGAATTCTGTGATTGTGGTATTAGGCGCGATGGATGTTGGAAAAACCACAATAACAACAATACTAACTAATAAGGGTGTCAAGGAGGGGCTAAAGGTCGGTATTATCGATGGCGATCCTGGCCAAAATGATGTAGGCCCACCGACCACGGTTTCTGCGGCAATTGCTAATGGCTTTATAACACACCTAACGCAGTTGAAGGCGCTAAAGTCCATATTTATAGAAACCACAGGTATTGAATATGTCTGGAATTACGCGTTGAGCTCTATTGTGAAGCTCGTTGATTATCTCAAGACAAGGCATTCCGTAGATTTCGTGATCATAAATACGGATGGCTGGATCTCCGGACCTGACGCCATAAAATTCAAGCTTGGGCTTGTGGATCAAGTTGGTGCTAATTATGCAATTGTAATTAAGAGGGAGAATGAGGCAAACGAGTTATTAAGCAAACTAAGTGAGTGGGGTGGAAAAACAATCGTCCTACCATCACCACCAAATGCCAGGGTTAGGGATAGGGATGATAGGAAGATACGCAGGGAGATGGGCTATAGCAAGTACATAATGCCACCCAGGGATTTGACAATAAACCTAAGGGATAAACCAATAATAAACCTGCCATTATTTAGGGGCCTAACCTACGACAGATCCATGCTTAACCTAATAAGAAGGGTTCTAGGCCCAACTATGTACATTGAGCAGTGGGGTGATGTTGCTGTAGCGATTGGTAATGTTAAGGAGTTTCACATGAAGACGCTTAGCAACGTCAACATAGCCGTACTACCAATGAATTGGGAGAGGGGACTTCTTGTCGCCCTTGAGGATAGGGAAAATTACTTACTTACGTTGGGCGTTCTAAAGAGGATTTATTATAATACTGGCAAGGCCGTAATAACGGTATCGAGGAATTTCGATAGGGAAAATGAGGTGAGCCACATAAGGCTTGGTATGATAAGGCTTAATGAGAACTTCGAGGAGGTTGAGAAGGCCCTTTATATAGGTAAGCTTGAATCCATGTTGCAATCACAGGGTATTCCCATTATAAGTAAGTAAAGTAATTTAGCGATGAGGGAAAGATTTTTCAAGTGTAATTTTATTCTAGGATAATGGTTACAAAGGTAGTGAAGAGGGACGGCTCCGAGGAGGACTTCATTATTGAGAAGATCGTTGTTAGTATTCTGAAGACGGGGGCCCCTGTGGATGTTGCAAGGAGGATTGCTAGGAAGGTTGAATGTCAATTTGCAGATGTGGATAGGGTTACCGCGAAGGACTTGACTAAGGCAATATTGACGGAATTGAGGAAGGTTAATGAGGAGTGGTATAGGAATTGGGTTGTTTTCGATAGGGCAGTTAAGCGTAGATTAACGGAGAAGGAATTGGAGTAGATCATCACGATATGATAATAAAAATCAAGGTCTATCTCTTTCTCCTTTCTTTTTCCTTCCTCTCTCTACGATGCTCTACCCTTCTAACTCCCTTCGCAGGTGGCTTTAGACTGTTTTCATAAAACATGTTGAGTATTACGATAGCTATGGTCAGTATTATCATCACGGCTAGTATTGAGGGGATTATGCCTAAGGCGGCAGGTCCTAATGAGCCAGATGCGAATAATTGATTAATGGTTATGAAGCCGCTTGATGATGAGTGTATAAACGTGTAGCCGTACTTAATCAGTACTATGAAGTACGCGGCTAACCCAAGCATTATCCCTGCATACGCAATATTTACGTACTTCACGATATCGGCAAGCCTCATACGAGTACCTCCTTAAATAAAGCCTTTTAAAATACCTCTCTCACCCATAGAGTCGTAGATGCATAGGGTCGTTTACCTAGGTAGGCATTTGATGCTTAAATCAAGGTATATGGATAAGGTTGGTAATGGTAAATTCACAACAATAAGGCTCGGCATAATTAGGCCTAGGTACAGGGAGGTCTTCATCCACAGCGGTGGCATGGTTGTGGCAAAGGCGAGGATAATAGGTACTACGTACAAAAGGGTTAGTGAGCTAACAGATGCCGATGCGGTAATTGATGGGTTCAATAGTAAGGATGAGCTGATTAGGGAGTTGAGAAGGATTTATGGTGATGTGAATAGCAATGATTGGGTTACAATACTGACGCTTGAGGTTGTGAAACTCATTGGCCATAGAGATGATGGGTCTGTGGGGCTTAGTCCCGTTGATATAGCTAGGCTTGCCCTTAGATATAACGTGCCCGTTAATGAGGAGGAGAGGAGGGTACTTACCGAGCTTGTTAATGAGGGTAGTGTTCGTAAGGTTTCGATGAAATTGTTTGGTTCCTTGAGGGGCAGGTATGTGGTTAGGAGGATTGTTAGGAGGGCATTGAAGCATTTAATTAGTATGGGTGTTATTAACACGGGTTAGGTTAATCGTTCAATTCCTATTTGAACCTTAATATCCTCGATATCCCAATCCATGACAAACGCGTTACCACCGCCTTGCCCAATGACTATGTCTGTGGCCCTCACCTCATTGATTATGTAATCCCTAAACTCGCTTATTGCGTTAAGCAGGTCCTCACCCTTGGTGCTTATGTAAACCCTTATTTTCTCATCAACCTTGAGATTCGCCTTAGCCCTCATTGTCTGTATACGCCTAACCACCTCCCTAGCCAATGCCTCGTAGTACAGCCTCCTATCCATAACCTTGCTTAGGCAAATCTCATAATCCTTACCCTGAGCCCTGACATACTCATCCTCATTGCAGGTCCCAAGTTCATTCACAAACAACACCTCCTTGACGTTGGCCAAGTACTCGAGTAACGGCTTAACTTGACTAAATCTCTCCGCATCACTAACCTTAACGATAGCCTTGGCCAGAGGCCACCTGAGTTTAACCTTGATCTTGTTCCTCAACTCGGCAATGTCGGAGAAGACTGCAAATAATGTGTCGAATACGTGCTCCAACTCCTCACTTATGTACTTATCATCCACCTTGGGTAATAGCGAGAAGTGAACACTTTCGGCTTCATCGTTCTCGAACCTCCTCACGAAGGCTTGCCATAGGTATTCCGTTACATGCGGCACCAGGATTGAGCCCATAATCAATGCACCCTTGATCACGTGATAAAGCACGGAGTAGGCTGCGTATTTATCCTCCCTACTCTCCTCAGACCAAACCCTACGCCTAATCAATCTAATATAGCCGTGACTCAAGTCCTCAACCACGAGGTTAACCCACTCCCTAGCGGCCATGTGTAATTCCATGTTATCCATATAATTGATGAACCTACGCAACCTACTATAGAACCTACTGAGTATCCATCTATCCTCAATCAATCCCTTACTTATTAAATCCTCGAGCCTATGCACCTTTGGGTTAAAGTTATCCAGTTCCATGTATGTACTTGCGAACTTAACCACATTCCACAGTATGGATAGTATACTCCTGGCGTCGGATATTTCGTCCGGATCAACCGACATCGTGTCCCAGGGTGCCGACTTAGTCAGTAGGTAGAGCCTTGTTGGATCCGCGCCCCACTTATTGAATAGGTCCTCGGCCCATATCACGTTACCCTTAGACTTGCTCATCTTCTGTCCATACTTATCAACCACGTGTCCACTGATTAGTATGGATTTGTAGGGTGCCTTACCCATCCATAGCACAGATGTCACGAGTAACGAGTAGAACCAACCCCTTGTTTGGTCTATGGCCTCCGTGACCCAATCATAGGGGTATAATTCATCGAATAATTCCTTATTCCTAAGACCGTTGATTCCAGCGATCCACGCCACACCACTGTCCATCCAAACGTCAATCACGAACGGCTCCCTAACCCACTCTCTACAATCCTCAGTCTCTATCTTGACTAGGTCTATCCATGGCCTATGGACAAGCATGTCATCCGGTACGTTTGGTACGAACTTCGCGTATTTCCTCAATTCCTCTAGGGAGCCTATTACTAGGATCTTTCCTGGATCATCCTTACAACGCCATATTGGTAATGGTGTGCCCCAAACCCTACTCCTAGATATCGTCCAATCCCTTGCATTGGCAACCCAATTATCGAACCTATCCCTCAGGAAGTCTGGATATATCTTGACCTTCTTCAACTCCTCAACCAACTTGCCCCTATACTCCGAAACCCTAATGAACCACTGCTTATCAGCCCTGTATATCAATGGTGTACCACACCTCCAGCAGTGTGGGTATGCGTGAACCACAGTACCCGAGTAAAGCAGTAAACCCCTTGCCTTCAAATCCCTAATTACCTCCTGCGACACATCAAGCCAGTACTTACCGCGAAACTCCCCACCTAATTCATTAAATATGCCGTTAATCTCCACAGAATTCGTCACAGGCAAACCATACTTTTTCGCAACCTCAAAATCCTCAGGACCGTGGGCAGGCGCTATATGGACTAAACCAGTGCCCTCCTCAAGCGTTACGAAGTCGGCTAGGACAACGTAATGCGCACCGCTTATGTGTTGTGCGTGTACCGGTACCTTATCCATGTAGATATGGTTATACCTAATGCCAGCCAGTTCAGAACCCTTAACCACCCTAACAATCTCATAATCCTTAATTCCAAATTTCTCCATAAGCTGCGGAACAAGCTTCTCCGCAAGCCATAGATACTCAACTTCATTATTTACCGTCACCTTAACAAGCGCATAATCAAAGTTGGGATTTACGGCAACAGCCTCATTATCTATTAATGTCCAGGGTGTCGTAGTCCAAATAACAAGGTATGTATTGCTTGATCCCTCAACTGGGAATTTCACGAATATTGATGGGTCCTCCCTATCCTCATATCCCTGGTCAACCTCTGCATCACTTAACGCAGTCTCACACCTTGGGCAGAAGGGTAATACCCTGTAGTCCTCAAAGAGTAATCCCTTCTCCCAGGCGTTCTTTAGGAATGCCCATACATGCTCTATATAGTACGCCTTCCTAGTCTCGTAGGCACGATCTAGATCTAGCCAAAGTCCCAATCTTTTTGTGCCAACTTCCTTCCACTTCTCTAAGTAGTAATCCACGAGCGAGTTGCATTCAAGGCTGAACTTCTCGTAACCAACCTTTTCAATGTCCTTCTTAGTCCTTAAGTTCAGCTTCTTCTCAACCTCTATCTCAACAGGTAAGCCCTGCTCATCCCAACCACCCTTAGCCCAAACCCTATAACCAAGTGATTTATGGTACCTAATGACAACGTCCTTGTACGTCCTACCCCTAATATGACCAACATGTGGGAAGCCGTTGGTTGTTGGTGGACCCTCTAGGAATGCGTACAGCCCCTTATCACCGCCGCTTTCATGCCACCTCTTCTCGATATTATTCTCATCCCAAAACCGCCTAACTAACTCCTCAATCCTCCTTACATCGAACTGGACATCCAGTGCGAACTGTGAATCAATAACGGACACCCATCAACGATAATATAAAGACTATTTAAGAGTTTTACGCAATGATAAGGACGTATTGAGCCTCGAGATTAGTTCATTGATTGCATTCTCATCAATCCGTGGCTTAGGTCCTATGGCATTCATGTCCAGCGTCAGTGGTGTCAGGGCTATGTTACCCTCCTTATGCACCACGTACGTATCCGTACCCTCCTCAGGCTCTATTAATGAACCAAAGAGCCAGTAGTACTTACCACCCCTTGGGTCAACCCTCGCATCAACCTGCTCCGCAAACTTCAGCTTTGATGCCCTCACGAGTTTAACCTCAATGTCCTGCTTTACCTTACCTGGGAAATTGAAACTAAGCACATCCACACCACCAGGCATACCCCGCTCAATGACGAACCTCGCAGACTCCCTAACCACAACCCTCAACACCTCATCAAGATCCTCATTACCTACCATCTCATCCTCCCTGCTCGCGTCCACGGAGTAGGCAATTGCTGGGACACCTAGTAGTGCAGCCTGGAATGCGGCACCTAGCGTTCCTGATGATAGAATGACTTGCAACGATGTATTATCACCAATATTGATACCGGATAATACCAGGTCTACCCTATCCATGATCTCGAGCGCAGCCAGGTATATGGTATCCGAGGGCGTGCCCGATGTGGCATACACCCTAAACCCACATAGATCCATTGTGTAAAACCTCAATGGCTTATGCAGGGTTATGCCAAGCCCTGACGCGGACTTAGGCGTTTCTGGAGCTACGACATACACATCACCTAAGTCCTTAACGTAGTCATAGAGCATCCTAAGCCCCGAACTGTAGATCCCATCGTCGTTAGTAACGAGGATCTTAACCACAGGCTACCGTAGGATTTAGGTTTATAAAGGGTTTCATAGACGGAGTTGTTGATAATCACGTGAATGTGGTGATCAAAGCATGAGCGAGGTGGTAGCCCCAGGCGATGTTATTGGTAAAGCAGAGGAATACCTGCCTGGAGAGAACGTTGATGTTGATAAGGACGGTAACTTAATAGCCCAGGTCATGGGCGTGGTCATTAGGGATAATAAGGAGCATGTGATCAGCATAAAGCCGTTGAAAGGTAATGGTTTGTTGAAAATAAACGATATTGTTTATGGTAAGGTTGTGGCAATACCAAACGATAAGGTTGTCATAGTGAGGATATTGGGTGTTGATGATAATGGTAATAAGGTCCTGCTTAAGGATGATATTACTGGAATAGTACCACCATCGCAATTATTAAACGGTAAATCAAGCAACGCAAGCGACCTGGTCGGTATAGGTGACGTAGTTAGGGCTAGGGTAATATCGAGAGGACCACCATACACACTAACCCTAAAGGATGCACAACTCGGTGTTGTACATGCAAGATGCCCTAGATGCGGGCACGAATTAGTGTGGAGGGGTGGTGAAATTCTACGATGCCCCAATTGCGGTGCAACGGTTAGACGTAAAGTCAGCCTGTCTGAGTATTGGGTATAGTACATACAGGGCAAAGCGACTTAATTACCAGAAGACGTATTTATCAGCCGTAATACCACTCCTCACGTGCTCAGGGGTCGAGGTGCTCATCACACAAGCAAGTATTATGTTAAATCTTAAAAGCATTAATTCACTAAGCCTAATCACGTGATGATAACTGGTATTTCTGACTAATGAGGAGTGGCACCAGAGCTGATGGCGAATAAAGAATCGTTGAGAAACACTTAATAAAGAACGCCTTAAGCACCCTCATTAATGAAACTAATTATTGATGGCAAGCTCAGGGGTAAGGTATTCGTTGGTGTTGGCATAGTTCTAGGCGTGAGAAATAGTGAGTACCCAGGGGAATTAATTAAAGTCATAAACTCAATAATTAATGAGGTTAAGGCAAAATACACACTCGATAAGCTTAAGGACGACCCAATAATAAGGCACTACAGGGACTTCTATTGGCACGAACTAGGCATAGACCCAACAAAGCAGAGGCCAGCCCAGGAGGCTTTGTTAAGGAGGGTGCTTAGGGGTGAGGAGCTGCCTAGGATAAACCCGATGGTTGATATTGGGAATATAGCTAGCATTAAGTACCTAGTTCCCATTGGACTATATGACATAGAGAGCTTTGGGGGCAAGGACCTGGTATTTAGGTATGCAAGGGACGGCGAGCAATTCACGCCAATTGGATCACCAAGAAAGACCCTGAGCAACAACCAGATAGTACTCTCCACAATAGACGGCTTAATACTCCACGTATACCCATACAGAGACTCGGAAAACACCAAGGTCAGAGTCGACACGAGGAACGTCCTTATAGTCACCGCGGGAGTACCAGGCGTGGATTACGAAAGACTTCTCAACTCGGCATCATTCATAATGGAGCTAGCAACTAAGTACCTAGGCGGTTCCATCGGCGCTGAACCCATTCTTATTAATGAAGAGACCTCACTTTAAACTAAAAATAAAAAATAAATACTCCCTTAACCTATAAAGGTCAATGAGCGCTCCGATGGGTACAAGCGATGAAATTAAATCTGCAGGCACGCTTGGGCTAGTTGGCGTAATATTGATGCTCGTGGGACTCATACCTCAAGCAGGAATCCTGAGCATTATTGGTTTAATACTCGTTTTAATAGCCCTGAACAAACTTTCCAAGGCCTATAATAATGAGACTATATGGCGTAATGCCTTGTATGGCTTCATAATGGGCATAGTGGGGGCTGTTGTGCTCGTATTTGCAGTGTTCGCCTACCTCATGCCCATGCTGGCACTACACGTCCCACCCATGATTGCCCCGTCCCCATACGGCTTCGGCACTAGTCTCCTAGTGTTCTTCATAGTACTGTTCATAATAGCCTACGTCTTTGCAATACTTGAGTATAGATTCTTCAGGGATGCCTATAGGGAGTTGGCTAGGTCGAGTGGTATTAATGATTTTAATGATGCCGCCAAGTGGTACTGGTATGGCGCTCTCTTATTTATAATACTTGTGGGTGCCATATTAATACTCGTTGGGCATGTATACGCACTACTAGGTTACAATAAGCTAAGGTAGTTTGTTGTTGCCATTGCCATTAAAATTGAAAGGAGATCTGACGATTGGTTAATTAGTTTCAATTACTTAATTCTTGCGCGTTCCAGGAACTCATCAATTAACTGGCTTATTGATGGTCCCTCCAAAACCTTGAGTCTCCATCTTGCCCTAACTATTGGCTTGTCTATCTTAACCACATCCTCAATGTGTGCCGGTGTGCCCATTATCACAACGTCGGCTGGTACCCTCCTTATTGTCTCCTCCAAATCCCTTATCTGCTCAGGCGTGTAACCTAGGCTTGGTAGTACTGGTCCCATGTGTGCGTACTTCATGTAAGTTTCCCTGATTATGCCCACTGCATATGGTTTTGGATCCACGATCTCCGCATTATACTTCTTAGCAGCTATGTAACCTGCAGCATACGGTAGACCACCGTGGGTTACCGTAGGCGCATCCTCTATCACGAGGACCCTCTTACCAGCCACCGCATTTGGGTTTTCTAGGTAGACCTCAAGGTCTGCCTGTGTTATTGATGCCCGTGGATTCACAGCCTTTACATTATTGATTATTGTCCTCACGTTCTCTGGTGTTGAATCCGAAACCTTGGTTATGATCACGGCATCAGCTAGCCTGGTATTCACCTCACCCGGGAAGCTACCAACTTCGTGCCCAGGTCTCCTAGCGTCTGTTACTGTTATTAGATAGTCTGTGTGGTAGAATGGGAAGTCGTTGTTTCCTCCGTCCCAGATTAATACGTCTGCCATGTTCTCGGCTTCGTTTAGTATCATCTCATAATCAACACCGGCAAGGACTGGTACGCCGATTTCCACGTAGTGCTCATACTCCTCCCTCTCCTCAAATGTTATCTTCATGAGATCCTCCTTGGTCCTGAACACTTGCACCATCATTTCGTCAGGATTCATGTAAATCATCGGGTGTCTAATCGATGCAACCTTCAAACCCCTCCTCACCAGCTCCAGCGTCACCTCATGAGATACCGTAGACTTTCCAGCACCCGTCCTAGTTGCAACAACGCCTATCATCGGCTTTGAAGGCTTTATCATGGTGTCCCTAGGCCCTAGTATTTCGAAGGTGGCTCCGTTGGCAAGTACTATGCTTATTATCCTACCAACATCGTTATAGAGTAAATCACTGTATGCCAGAACAACCTCGTCGGCACCAAGATCCCTAATTAAACGTCCCAGGTCTTCCAAGTCCTTAAGCCCAATGAGAGGTACCCCACCTGGTTGATATAGCTCACCCGAACCCTTGACGTATCGTTTACCACCAATACCCGGTATCTGGACCTGGGCTACTGCAACGACCTTATACTCAGGGTTGTGCCTAAAGTATGTATTGAATACGTGGAGGTCACGACCACCCGCACCCAGTATTATAACCCTCCGCAATAGGGACTCACCCAAGATCGGGTATTAATTGCCTATTTAACAATTACTCAATGCCAGGGACAAAGCCCCTTAATTTAACGCCAACATCGTTTGGTAGCGCGATTTCTGTACCATCATTGAAAATGAGGGTCACGGAGTTTATGCTGTTAGTTACGGTCTTAAGCTCATACCACGGGTAAAATATGTCCATGGGCTTTACATAGATGCCCTTCTCGTAAATTACGTATGATGATCCAACACTAAGCAGCTCCCTACCCCACATGTTACCCAACCTCCTATTGATCACCCTATTCAGAACAAAAACCAACACCGCCAACACAAACACGATTAATGGCGCAAAGACAGGTTCGACAAACCTAACACTGACAACCGCTACAACAGCCATACTCAGGAAAACCAAGGTCTTAATCAGCAATCCCCTCAACTTAAATCCAAATTGCATCTAGAATGGCAACAATAAACTTCTTATAAAACTATACTGCATGTTAGAATTCATACCCTTAAGTCCTGGATAAGTACTGCCATTGTGGTCAACAAGGTATCATTCTTGATCCTATTAAACCTGAAATTGAATTAGGGCTTAGGCTTTGTGTTGCTTTCTTGGTTATTTAAGTCGTTATGCTTCGAGCCTCCTGACTAGGTAAGCCTTTTGTGGGTTTGTCAGTTGTAGCATTGTTAGTAATGCGGTGTTTGCTTCCTTTGAGTCCTTAATTATTAGGTTTCTTACGTAATCGAGTATGCTCGGATTTAGCCTCACGTACTCATCAACCCTATCCAGTAAGAATGGGTATCCCGTGTCCGTAGTTTGCGACTCAAGGTAAGCCACCAAGTCCTCGAGCTTTATGGCATTGCCTGGGTTATAGACCTCAAGTTTAACCGCAGGTGCCCCATTGTGTGGTTTATAGAATATCACGTTGACCTCCCTTAAGTGCGACAGTCCTGAGTACACCTCACCGCTGAATACTCTGTCTAGGTTGCTCAAGCCCTCCTCAAGCCTCCTACTCATTAGGCTCCTTACGTCCGGGCAATCCCCGCCCTTACACCTCTTTCTCAATTCACAATCACCATAATTTACTCTAACCCACTGCGGCATTATTTCGCCGTAACTTCCCAACACTACGTACTCGCCGTTATTCAATACGAGACTAGCTATCAACTTATCATTAACTGGTAAACACTTACCCTGCAATATTGATAATAACCTTGACCTGACCCTCTTGACTACGCCCACAATTGGTGTACCTGTTTTACTTGCTAGATTGAGTAATTCCCCGATTACCTTAGTTATATAACTAAGTGCACCACCTTCCACAGGTAGGTTGTAGGGTAATGGGTGTATTGGTATTTCACCATCCAGCATCAAGACATCAATGTTCCTCCTACCCCTAGCCTTATCCCTAAGGAGCTTTATTGCCAACTCCCTCTCCCTGACCTGCGCCCTCCTCGTTATCACTCGCTCAAACTCGCCAACATCCTCGAAAACCACCTCACCAGTAACGTACTTATCATATGAACCGTTTAGATAACCCACATAACCGTAGGAAAGAACCGTGAGAACTCCACCAACAAGCTCTAGGGGCGGTGTTGGGTAGCTCGAGTCTATGGCATAGGCATTAAGAGTCTTCGACGCACCTGATATCCTTCTTACGAAGCCCCTAGTCTCAAGCGCATGTCTCAACTCCTTAACCAAAGCCATGACACGCCCACTAATCCCCTCCTCAATCATCCTCCTCACATCCGACTGTATCGAGAGTATTAGTGGTGGCTCTAGCCAAAACTCGATATCCTCGGGGTTGTACTCGTTTGGTAACACCATAATTACTAACTGCAGGCCAGTATATAAAGTCCTAATGATTAGTGCCCGCCATTACAAGACGGTACCTCCTTTGAATAGATAAGGTTTGGGTTTAGAACTTCTCGTAAAAATCAATGAATTTTCTGTACCACTCTTCATTTTTTCTGGTCACGACATGAAGCTCGAATGGATCATCGAACCTCATTTCCTCCTTGATTTTCGCAGATATCCAGGTCTTGTCCCATGGGGTTTGCCTTATCTGTTATTACCAGGGCATCAACATCACTATTTATTAACACTATAATCTCCATAATCTCCCCTTACCACAGAACCTTTTATTAGCAGCCACAGGAGGAATTAATTACTACCCAAAAGAACCTTCTCAGTCTCCTTAACCATTCTCTCTATGTCTGGTAGTCGTGCCATTACGTCCTCACTGTCTAGTTTTGCTTCGTGGAATCCCCACACGTGTAAGTAATTCACTTCATCCCATACCGCCCTAACCCAATCCCCCAAGTGCTTACTTATCCTGAGCACCGCCTTCTCTAGTTCGGTTACTGTCCACCTACCCCTCTCATTAACCCTGTTCAGGATGCCATCAAACCCATAATGTATCGCCAAGGCCTTAACGACCTCCTCAGCAGCTTTATAAAGCTTCTCGCTAGCCTGGACTGTGTCCTTATCCGCAAGCCCCCTACCTTCCTCAAGATACTTCAAAGCAAGCTCCACGTGGGCTTCTACGGCAATTTTAGGGTCTAGGTTTAGAGATTTTATTAGCAGGTTAATTACTAAGTCCTCAACATCCAATCCTCTTTCCCTTATACTTCTCACCAACGCCTCCGGCAACGTTATACTCTCCACAAAATGGTATAAGCTCGTTAATAACTAAAAACCTTGTATAGCCATGCATTATAAGGTTAGTAAAAATGAGCAGGTTCATTTTGCAGTGTATTGTCCACTTAACGATCGGCTTCGGGTGGGAAGTAGCCGAAGGAGCCGTAGATGGCTGGTACGTCAGCTAGCCTATAACCCTTCAGTGACTCCATGAAGCCCCTAAGTAATAGCCATGATGGTGTCACCATCCTCAACCTATATGGTACGTTACTATGCCCATCCGATACCAACGTGAAGAGCAGTAATCCCCTTGAGGCTTCAGTTAGTGTGGTTACCTCACCGGCACCTGGCGTTAGTCCTGTGTGGGTCTTTGTTAGGAATGTCCTTATGTCCCTGGCCGCCTGCGGTCTATCCTTCGGTGGTATCCTGGATAGTATCTTCTCACTGAGTATTGGTGTGTCTGGTATGTTCTTAACCGCCTGCCTAATTATCTTAATGCTCTGCCTAATCTCCTCAACCCTGACCAGGAACCTTGAGTAGGAGTCGCCCTCATCGGCCACGGGTATATCCCAATCAAACTCGCTATACACCTCGTAAGGCTCCACCTTCCTAACATCGTACTCCACACCAGATGCCCTTAGGAATGGACCCACCAACCCGTACTTGATGGCTTCATCCTTCGATAGTACACCGACCTCCCTGAGCCTGTGTATGGTTACTGGGTTTTTGACGAATATTGACTCCATATCCTTCATCTTCCTCTCGAGGTAGTTCGTTAATTCATAAACGAAATCCAAAACCTCCGGCTTAACATCCCACCTGACACCGCCTGGTATTGTGTAACTGAGCGTTGTTCTTGCGCCTGTTATTCTAATGAAGGCTTCGTTAATCACATCCCTGAGCCCAAAGGCCCACATGTAGCCTGTGGAGTGACCAATGAATACGGAGAGTATGCCCGTATCGTATAGGTGGGTTGCGATCCTACTTAGCTCCGCGAGTATTACCCTGATGTACTGTGCCCTCTTTGGCACATCGAGGTCTGCGAGCTTCTCCACCGCCCTCGAATATCCCAGGTCAAAGTTTGCCGAGTCCTGTATTGTGGGTCTCTCTATGAGTGGCAGTATGTGTATGTAGAGCCTCGTCTCTGCTAGCTTCTCGACACCCCTATGGACGTAGCCCGGGTCCGGTATTGCATCCACTATGTAGTCACCCTTGAGCCTGAGTATTATCCTCATGTGACCACTACCTGGGTGCTGCGGTCCTATGAATACCAGGTATTCATCACTCCTGTACGCCTCCTCCACGTACTCCTTAGGTATTGGCACGAAGTTCTTAACGAACTCCTCAGGTACCTCCATCCCCATCGACAATTCCACATACCTCTCCTCGCTACCCACGCCAATCACCCCGAACCGGATTCCTGCTTTGCTGCATCGGCCTGCGCTGGCTTTGACTGGGGCTGTTGAACCTGTGCTGGTTTCTGCTGTGGCGCTTGCGGCTTCGCTGGCGCAGCTGGTTTGGCTGGAGCCGTTGGTATTGCAACACCTGGGAACTCCCTATCGACTAGGTAGAACTCCCTCACTATTGGTACGTCCTTCCTCAACGGGAACTTAACCGGTGTGTCTGGGTCTAGGAGGAAGTTTCTACCCATCCATGGATTACCCTCAAACCAAACACCGAAGAAGTCATACATCTCCCTCTCCATGTAATCCGCACTGGTCCATACATCAATTAGGCTGGGCACCCTCGGGTTGTCCCTGGGTATCTCGGTCGTTAATGCAACGAGCACCGGCATTAATTCCTTCCTACTGTAGCTGGATACCCAGTACTCAACATAGAACTTATTCTCGTGCGGCACGTCGATTACATTCACCGACTTAACGTGATCAAAACCCAGTTTATACAATGCTTGGGCAGCATCCCTTATCTTATCTGGTGTTACTTCAATGCACACTCTATTGATGTCCGTTACCACAATCCTCTTTGCCGATTCCTTCAGTGCGGGCATTAATTGATTATTAACGTAATCATAACCGAAGGCCCAATCAACCTTCTTCTCGGTACATACCGGTATATGCGGGTTTGGCGTAATCCTATGTGGTGGGTTTGGCGCTGGTTGCTTTGTTGGTGATGGGGTGAGCACCTTGGTTAGGTCTATCGTCCTCGGCTTAACGTTAGCCCTGGCCTCGCCACTCTCTATCTTCCTCTGTACGATCCTTATCATCTGGATCACGGACTCGGGCGTTGGTGGGCACCCAATTGCGTAGGCGTCCACTGGTACGATCTTACTAACGGGAACTGCATGGTAGCTATTCCAGAATATGCCTCCCTCGGCGGCGCAGGAACCCATGGCAATTACGTACTTGGGATCACTCATCTGCTCCCAAATGAACCTCAAAACCCTCGCCATCTTGAAGGTTATGGTACCCTCCACCAGGATTAGGTTTGTCTGTCTCGGTGCATGCCAGGGAAGTGAGCCGAGCCTCTCGGCGTCGTAGGCAGGGTTCCAGGTGTGTGCCATCTCAACTCCGCAGCAGGCTGTGACCAGGTGTATTGGCCAGAGTGAGTATTTCGTGCCCCACTTCTTGTATGGCTCTACTATCTTATCAATTGACATTCAGGTTCACCTACCTGCTCTTCTTAAAAATTCTTTGGGATAAGCCATCTTCAGTGCGTATTTATAACCTACATAAACGCTCGGTAATGCTATTAATAAAATCACAAGTATCATGATCACTATATGTAGGTTATAAATACGCACTGAAGTGGGCATACCAACCACCGCAGCTGATGATAAAATCAGCAAAATGACTATGACAGGCTCCATGCCCAGGAACACCAGCAGGAAGCCAACGTACTGTATTGGGAATACGTACCTAGCCTCACCAACTGGTGGGTTGCCGGCCTCGTACCTCTGCAGCTTAACCACGTTTGGGTTTTTCGCGGCTAGTCTACGGGTTACATATATTATTGCCGCGTCTGTGATTAGGGCTATTACCAGGAGCACGATCATTATGGCTAATGCATCTGTGAATGCCGACATTACGACCAAGGCTACTTGAGATGGCGTATTTTTAAGTAGTAACCCATTTAGCGCTCATTCAATACATGAACCAAGGATTTTATTTAAGGCCAGCGTTAACAATGCGGTACTACCCACGTCCCTACCCAAAACCCTAACCTGCCTACCTAAATTCAATTCACTCGGCATAAATTGCTGATCCGAGGCTTGAACAATAAGTAACACCCTACCATTGAGATCACCCATTATTTCGCCCTTGGTGCTTAGGAAGTATATATGATCGGGCTTTAGTAACTCCACAGCATCCCTAATGTCGGGAAGCACTATTAATGATGCCCCAACCCTCATCACCAACCTAAAGGCCTCTGGAATGCCCTGCTGTGCCGCTGAACCTACGGCCTTGGTGACGACTATAGTCCTCACCCCAAAGCCGAGTGATACCTTTATTGCATCGAGTAATTTCTGTACACTGGCTGGATTGTGTATGACCGGTATTACATTATTTACGGCTTCCTGGCATTCCACGCGTCGCCCATTGCAACAACGGCTTATAAAACTATACCCATTAAATTATTAAAAGGGCTTCATAGTTACACATTGATGAGTCTACCCACTGTTGGTGAATTGATGGATAACGTGATCATTATCGCGAAGCCCAAGGATGTAATTTCAAAGGTTATCTCCGACATGAGGGATTTCAAGGCTTGGATCGTACCTGTGATTAATGATAATGGGAAGTTAGTGGGTGTGTTAAGTTATAGGGAGCTGCTTGAGCGTAGGGTTGGTCTTAAGTCCAAGGTCTCCAGTGTCATGTCACCACCCTATTCCATAAACCAGGACTCGGATTTCGTTAAGGCAATGGGTAAGGTATTAACGTTGAGGGCTAGGGCATTGCCCGTTGTTGACTCGAACATGAACCTGGTCGGTATCCTAACTCGGGAAAAAATGCTTGATTACCTATTGAGGAATCAAAGGTTGCCTAGGGTCTCTGTCTCCTCGGTGATGTCTAAACCGGCAATAACCATCGATGGTAATGAGGCTGTGGCTAGGGCTAAGTGGCTCATGATTAGGCATGGGATAACACGACTACCTGTCCTAGACTCGGGTAAGCTGTATGGTATAGTCAGTATGCGTGATATAGTCGAGAGGCTGTACTACGCATCAATACCAAGGCGTAGTAGGCGTGGTGATGTGGTGGGTACTGAGGATGACATATTAGCGGCGCCCGTTAAGGCTATAGCCACAACCCCCGCCATAACCATAGAAGGTAATAATGAATTGAGTGAGGCTGTCCGCGTGATGCTTGAGAATGGGGTTTCCGGGTTACCGGTTATTTCCGGGGATTCGGTGGTTGGTGTTATCTCTGGTTATGACGTTATTAAGGCTGTGCTTAGGCCGTATGAGGAGGTGCCCATAGAGGCTAGGCTTGTTGATGTTGATGAGGATACTAAGGCTTTGATTGAGAAGGTTGTTAGTAATTACGTCGCTAAGATAAATAGGATGGTGAATGTGATAGACCTAAAGATAAACATTAAGAAGTATGAGAAAGGTGGTGAGAAGAAAAGGAGTAAGTACTCGGTTCACGTGATGCTTAAGGATAATGTAAACACGTACACGGTAAATGAGGTTGATTGGGATCCGGTTAATGCAGTTAGGTACGCGTTCGAAACCCTACTTAAGAGGATCGATAGGGAGATAAATAGGATGAGGGATACGAAAAGGAGGGGCAGATTACGTGGAGGCTCACCAACCGGTGAGTAGTTTTGCAGAGGGTGATGAACGCACCCTTTCATGAACGGTGATTAATTCGCCAACGACTGAGAATTAAAAGGAACAAATCGCTCAGCCGGTACGTGAACTCTTCATTATCCGCTACGGGGGTTCTCATCACTTAAAGGACCTATCTTTATGATACTAATAAAATTTAGGGCTAAAGTTTTTATTTCCAGAAGTTGTACCGTGTGATTTTGTGATTAAAATAAGTGTTGTTAAGGTTGAGGATAACTATCTAGAGGCTGTGGCCCAAGGTGAAACCTACACATTATTCGCACCCTTGGTAGAGTATTTACTCAAGAGGCCTGATGTTGAGTATGCAATGTACGATGTGGACCACCCACTCACGCAGAATGTTAGGTTTAGGATAAAGACTAAGGGTAAGCCTCCACTTGATGTTATTAAGGAAACCGTAAGCGAGATAATGAGGGATATTGAGGATATGGAGAAGGGATTCTTAGGTTACGGCAGGAACTTTTCCTAAAAGCTTAAATACCCCAGGCTGATTTTGATGCTGACCGCCTGCCCGAGGGGAATCCGGTGAAGGGGGTGGTCCAAGACCCAGCCCCGTGGGCACTGAACGTTGATGCTCCGAGCATGGGGGCAAGGCCCGACAAGAGATGAAGGATGATTAGACACGCCGGGATGAAGGGAACGGGGCATTAGGAGCACCCAGCTAATTGGGATGTGTTGATTTTTAGTATATGCGGTGATAACGATTGATCTATGTGTATGGTGATGCACCCCAGTGGTTAATGGAGATAATAAATGAGTTAGGTTACAGCATGGTCAAAATTGACGATTGCGCATCGCAACAACGCGCCATAATTATTGACGCCCATGGGGACTGCCACGCTAGGGGCTCCATAGTGCTGGCACTGATACCACGTAGAGGATCAATAACAATTGATAGACATAATGTAAGGGGTATCTTGAAATCATTAACCACGTTATTAAGCACGATTAATGGTGCAAAGACATTCGAAGATTCATTGTCAATGCTAGGCTTTGTCAGGGCTTTCGTAAATGATTACCTTGGGTTTTCTGAAATAACCGCTGGTAATGTTAGGGTAGAGGTTGGCGGTGTTTACTCAATAGTTGCCCCGGGACAGGGAACTACGTATCGCGTAACCCTGGGTAGAGGTAGTGCGAGGGGTACATTAGTGATTGATGCTAACCTTGGTTGGTTGTTGGAGTTTAGCCGCGATATCTATGTGGCGAGGGGTGATTTAATCCTGGAACTTGTTGCCCTTTCCATGATCTTTAGCGTTAGTATTGAGCTCCCGAACCCTCCTTACTAGGTTCATGGCTGATAATGCTGTGGCTGCACCGTTGAGTATTAGAAACACTAAGTTCCAGTTAATTAATGAGTATATTGTTAGTAAGGCGCTACCTATTAGGTATGGTATTGTTAGTCTTAGCGGTGGTACATCGCCCAGAGCCAGTATCCACCCTACGGCGATTGCTATTAATCCTGCAACACCAATTATTAGTGATTGGAATGTCACGGCTTTATACAGGAATGACCAGGTTATTAATAAGTAATTATTCAAAAAGTTAATATACGGTAACTTCAGTTCAGTTGTGGGTTATGAGGGGGTTGATAGTATCGATGCCTAGCATGATTAATGAGGTTAGGAGTTACCTTGGTGATTATTCATCATTGTTCGATGTGGTTACAGAATTAGATAGTGAGTTGAGTGGTTATGATGTTATTGGTATTGCTGGTACGGATAAGTTCATAATAACGAACCTCCATAAGCTGAACTCCTGGGACGGCCCAATCCTAACAATAGGCTTTGATCTTGGCTTCCTGAACTCTGTTGACTTGCCGAATTTAAATAGGGCTATTTCGGCGGTGGTTAATGGGGATTACGATATTGAGAATATACTGAGACTAGCCGTAAACATTAAAGGCAAGAGATTGCCTGATGCTATTAATGAGGTTGCAATATTCCCAATGAGGAGTGCAATAACACTTGAGTACAGCCTTTACATAAATGATGAGTACCTATGGCACGATGTCGCTGACGGTTTAATAGTGGCTACACCAACGGGTTCCACGGCATACGCCATGTCCGTTGGCGGACCTCTGCTTCATTCAAGGGCTAGGGTTTTCGAGGTCGTCCCTGTCAATAGTACTAACCTGGCGCGCGTGCCTGTTGTGGTACCTGAGGACGCTGTGGTGCGTGTTAGGGATATAGTGTCTAGGTCTAGGGTTGAGGTTATCATAGATGGTAGTGTTAGGTCCCATGTAGGTAATGAGGTTAGGGTTAGTGCTGGAAAGCCACTTAAGCTTGTTAGGGTTGGTGGTGTTTCGAGCACGATTGGTCGTTACGAAAGGAAAGTCAGTCTCATGGCTAACATGGACCTGCCACCTAGCGCTAAGTTCATACTGAAGATCCTGGAGTATGAGGGTCAATTAACCCAGAGGGAGATTGCCGAGAAGACTATGCTTCCGAGCAGAACCGTTAGACACGCGATAAGCGTGCTCATGCGGAGGGGGTTAATAAATAGACAGGTGATTTTGAGGGGCGGTAAGGAGGTTGTTGTGTACTCATTAATACTTACATCACGATAGTAGGGGATTACTCGAAACCTTAATTGCCGTGCATCTAAGATACCGACCTTCATCCCTATTTGATTTATTTAACATTATTACATATGCGACATTATTTCTTACCTTAATACCTATCCTAGGCCATAGCAGTAATTGGGTGTGGGTTACGTACCTCCTTAATTCATTCATCATACATATTAAATACACAACCTGCCACTTAAAAATTGTTTGTAAGGTGCAGAATCTGCACATTTTCCATAGAACAATATTATCATTATGAACCATAAATTTAATAAATTCTATAGTAGTGATGAAGTATTGATGAGTGTTAATGAGGAATCGAGGAAGGATATTAATGAGGAATTGATTGAAGAAGGGCGGGATTTCATAAGGAGAATAATGGAACCCTCACCCGCCATAGTCAGGATTCACTGCTATAATTGTAATTTCGATAGTATCAAGATACCAAACGGTGTCGAGTTTAGGTTTAGATTATTAATGCCATTCATGGCAGCCGTGATTAGGTATAGGCAATCAATCAAAGACTTGCTCATACTCGACTCAAAACCCGTCATAACAGCCATCTACCAATCAAGGGTTAAGGATAAGAAGACGGAGAGACCCGTGGTAATTATCTACGGGGAGATAAACCCAACGAAGAGGATATGGAGGGTCCTAGGTATATACAACCTCGTGCTCAATGATTATAAGGATTCAATAGTTAAGCAATTCAACATAATAACGAAGAAGGAGGTTTGGCACTACCACCAAAGCGTATCCCTAAATGGCAAGACGCAGCACGTGGGCATAGTCATAGCGAACAAGGTCCTCATAAGGTACCTAACCAGGTTCGGTGAGGATGGGGCATCAGTTAAAATGGCATTGCTAACCCCAGATGGCGTACAAATCAGGAGATTACACGTTGACTCTGAGGAGGAAGTTACTGCTGAAGAAAAATCAATGATAGGCGAATGATACAGTAAAATTAAAATATACATGATTACTCATATTGAATAATGATAGGACACAGACTGAGCACCACAGTAATTATTATAACGATAGTGCTCGTACTCGCAATAATCATATCACCATACATAATACCTACACAGCGGAATAATTATGGCTTACGCGTACATGAACCAGTACCCAGGTTGACACCAACTGCATCTCTGGTTGGCGCCTTCGCCTACGTTTCAAACTTCGAACTTGCACATGAACCCTTGACCTACTATGGATGGGAAGTAATCAGTGGTGAGGCATCGATAGTAACCACACCGAACTACTGGGGTGAACCATCGCTGAAGTCAACCGCTGTAAATAATGTCCCACAAATCAATATTGTTAATCCAAATCTAATCGTTAGGGGCGATCAATTCCTATCCTTCCAGGTAGCTATCTACTATGGTTCTGGTGGTAGTGGATTCTTTGGCTTGGTTAATGCGAATTACCAACCCGTGGCAATCGTCGGTGTGGCCAACGGTTATGTATGGGCTGGCCCAAACCTAACTGACTTAAAGCCTGTCGTTTCATTATCGAGCCTATCCAACGCCCTCTATCCGCCTGGCTGGGTCTTCATAATGGTTAACGTGTATAACGCGAGCACGCCATACAATAAGACCGCGGGTTGGGTGATGCAGGTGTTTGTTGATGGAACAGACCAACCACCCTTTGAAGTGAGGGTTCCTGACGCCGGTAATTATTACACCGCAGCAATAATAACCGAGAATGGTACGGTGTACTACACAGACATAATAGTCACGAGTCTCGAGATACCCATATATCTACAGAAGTATAATAACATGGAGGGTTACGGACAGGGTTCTGGATTAATAACGACATTATTACCACCATTTTACAACCTAACGGCTCTCGTATTACTTAGGTATTGGAATACACCACAGGTTGGTATACTGAGCTTCCAAATAAACGCCATGAACTACTACGGAACAACTAGGTCGACCTGTGTTGGATTCTTCCAGATAGGAGTTGACCTGGACCCGAATGGCACAATTGCTCCCTGGTACGTGCCAGGTAAGAACTGCATAGCCCATTACTACTTCAACGAAACCACAATGAACCCGGCAGTACTGCCTGGTGTGCCAACGCCTAACAATACGTTACTTAAGTTGATGATTTACTACAACATGAGTGCTAAGGAGATAGTCTTTGAGATTTATGATTACAACACGAGCGAGTTATGGATACATGAGATACCGTATAGTGGAACGCCATTTTACGGCACGTACACACAGCTGGAGTTTCAATACGCATACACGAAATACCCAATAACTGATTACATATTCAATGGCACAATGTTCGATATTGAGGTTACGTTCCTAAACGGAACAACAGCCACCCTACCCGCAAGCTATATGATACCCTTCGAATTAAGTGCACCACTAACCTGGGACTTAACGTACTATAATGCCAACGCGTCCGGCTACAACCAATTCGCCAAGTAACGCAGAATTTGCATAAGCAAAATAATTAAAAACCATTGACAATCATACAACCCGTGCCTAATACCCTACCTAATCTATGGAACACACTCAGTACGATGGAGGTTGGCGGCGTTAGGGTGCGTTACTACTCATTAAGAGCCCTTGAGAGGGCTGGTTTTGATATTGTGAGGTTTCCGTACACGATTAAGGTGTTTATAGAGAATCTGCTCAGAAACTTCGATGGTCAAGCCATAACCGAGGAAGATATCGAGAACCTGCTACATTGGAACCCAAGTAACCCAGGTACCAAGGAGGTGCCTATCAAGGTTGCCAGGGTCTTGATGCAGGACTACACAGGTGTGCCTGCACTCGTGGATTTAGCTGTTATGAGGGAGATCGTGAGTAAGTACGGTATTGACCCCAAGGTGATAAACCCGCAAGTCCCAACTGACCTAATCATAGACCACAGCGTACAGGCTGATTACTGGGGTAGGCCTGATGCGTTGAGACTAAACATAAAGCTTGAGGTTCAGAGGAACGCGGAGAGGTACGAGTTTCTCAAGTGGGCTCAGAACGCCTTTAAGAACTTCAGGGTCTTCCCGCCAGGCACCGGCATTATCCACCAGGTACACCTTGAGCACATAGCCAGGGTTGTGATGACAGAGGATCTAGGCCCGAGTGAGAAGCTTGCCTACTTCGACACCGTAGTCGGCATGGACTCACACACAACTATGATTAATGGCCTCGGCGTTGTTGGTTGGGGTGTTGGTGGTGTTGAGGCTGAGGCTGCACTGCTCGGCCAACCAATCGCGGTGCTACCGCCACAGGTTGTTGGTGTTAATCTCTATGGTAAACCAAGACCTGGTGTTACAGCGACGGACATAGTCCTCTACATAACGGAGACCTTGAGGAAGTACAATGTTGTTGATAAGTTTGTTGAGTTCTTCGGTGAGGGTGTTAAGGAATTACCTGTGCCTGATAGGGCAACGATAGCCAACATGGCGCCTGAGTATGGCGCAACGACCGGCTTGTTCCCAGTTGATGAGCAGACCCTGGCTTACCTGAGGTTGACTGGTAGGGATGAGTGGTTGATATCCCTTGTCGAGAGATACTACATGGAGCAGGGCATGTTCGGTTCACCAAGGGAGGGTGATATTGAGTATAGCCAAGTGATTGGTATCGACCTATCAGCAATAGAACCAAACCTGGCTGGACCATCACTGCCGTGGCAAAGGAGGGGGTTGAGCGAGGTTCCGAAGAGTATTGAACCTATTATTGAGGATAGAAATAAGAGGAGGAACATAACCGGTAGAAAGAAGGTCATTATAGAGATTGATGGCAAGAAGGCGGAGCTTGAGGATGGCTTCGTTGCCATAGCCGCAATAACAAGCTGCACAAACACAAGCAACCCATACCTACTAATGGCAGCAGGTCTGATAGCCAAGAGGGCTGTTGAGCTTGGCATAGCACCACCACCCTATGTAAAGACCGTGTTAGCCCCCGGTTCGAGGGTTGTTGAGGGGTACCTAAGGAGGTCCGGTTTGCTGCAGTATCTTGAGAAGATAGGCTTCTACATAACTGGCTTTGGGTGTATGGTGTGTATAGGAAACACGGGACCCCTACCCGAGCCTGTTATTAAGGCCATTAGGGAAAATGATGTGATTGCCGCAGCCGTTCTCTCAGGCAATAGGAACTTCGAGAATAGAGTGCACCCGGACGTTAGGGCTAATTACTTGGCATCGCCACCTATGGTTGTGGTATACGCCCTGGCAGGTACGGTAAATAAGGACCTCACAAGGGAACCCGTAGCATACACCAACGATGGGAAACCGGTTTACCTAAAGGATCTATGGCCCAGCGATGAGGAGGCCAGGAAGTATGTTGAGAAGTATGTAACACCTGATGAATTTGTTGAGAAGTACACAAGGATCGGCGACCTAGTGCCTGATGAGTGGAACCAGCTTAAGGCACCAGGTGGTGATCTATATCAGTGGAATCCAAATAATACGTACATAAGGAGACCACCATTCTTTGATGACTTTGACCCTGACAGGCTTGTTGAGGTTAAGGACATAATCGGCGCTAGGGCTTTACTTGTGCTTGGTGATAACATAACAACAGATCACATATCACCTGCCGGCTCAATCCCAGTTGATTCGCCCGCCGGTAAGTACCTATTATCGCTCGGTGTAAAGCCTGAGGAGTTCAACACGTTCGGCACCAGGAGGGGTAATTGGGAGGTTATGGTTAGGGGAGCCTTCTGGAATAAGGGTGTTAGGAATAGGATGGGTGGTAAGGTCCTTGAGGGCGGTTACACGATACACTGGCCCGATGGGCAGGTAATGACGGTGTTCGATGCAGCAATGAAGTATAGGGAGGAGGGCAAGCCCTTAATCATACTGGCTGGCCAAACATATGGTGCCGGTAGCTCGAGGGATTGGGCGGCAAAGGGACCGAAATTGCTAGGCATAAAGGCGGTGATTGCAAAGAGCTTTGAGAGGATTCATAGGAGTAACCTAGTTGAGATGGGGATACTACCGCTCCAATTCATGGAGGGTGAGGGTGTGGATAAGCTCGGCATTACGGGAGACGAGACCTTCGACATTATCGGTCTATCGCAGGGATTAAGGCCTAGGCAGGTTGTTGATCTCGTAGTACACAAGCCGGACGGTGGGGAGGTCAGGACTAAGTTGCTTGTTAGGCTCGATACACCAATGGAGGTGCAGTACTTCCTAAACGGTGGCATACTTCAGTATGTGCTTAGGCAGATAATAAAGCGTGAGCTTAAGAAATAAGTTAAAAAGTAGTTTATTTTCAATTAAAAATCTTATAAAAGTGCCTTCGCAATCTCCATGATCTTAGCCCTCCAATCCCTAGCCCTAACTATTGCACTGGCGACCAACACACCCACCGTCCCAAGCTCAATAGCCCTCCTAACATCATCACCACTCTCAATACCAGCACCGGTAATCACGGGAACATCACCACCAACCTTCTTAACCAACTCAACAGTCTTAACAATGACGTCAGGCTTCTCCCTACTCACAGCCTTACCCGTACCAATCAGCTCAGGCGGCTCAACAGCAACAGCCGTAGGCCCAAGCGCTGCCGCCGCAGCACTTGAGAATGGATCGGGGGCGCAAACTATTGTTTCTAACCCCAGTCCCTTAGCCCTACTCACCAACCACGCTAGGTCATTCAGCAATAACCTATTCTCACTATGGTTGAGTATAACCCCGGAGGCACCGACCTCCTTTATGAACTCAAGCGGCACATGCCCAGTCCTCGCCCCAGGCTCCACGGGGTCGGCGCCCTGCGCAAACGTTGGTATCTCCACGTTCTCAGCCACAAGCCTAAGCTCGGTCATTGGTGGTGCAACGATTATGGAGACGCCGAGCTCCTTAGACACGGCCTCAGCGACCTTAGCCAACTCCAACGCCCTCCTACCAAGTACCTCGGGGTAAACCTTCATGTTTATAACCAGGACCGGGTACTTCACGATACATCTAACCACCCCGGATTAATAACGTTGCCGGTTAAGCAATTAAACCCTCTATACCTAACCCGCATTATCCCAAATCGAACATTTACTCAGAAACCTCAAAAGTCATTATTTTGTCTATTAATCACAATTAATAATGATTAATAATGAGAAAAATTTAAAAAGAAGAAGAAGAAGAACAAACAAAATGATGGGCAGGCTAAAACTAAGCAACGAAACAAAAACCTCACTAATAGCACTAACACTAATAGCAATAACAGCCCTAGCAAACATAGGGCCAAGCTTAATCGCGGCTTTCGCTGCTTTCGGTTGGATTCACATACCTAATCCGTCTGTAGCTGCGTATAGCGGAGTTGGAATCGCCGGCGTTGGAGCGACCCTCTGCATGATTTTTTGTCCTGCTGCGATATCTGGTTCGGCATCTGCTGCTGTAACTGCAGCAGCCGCAGCATCAACAATAGCACTAATTGGTTGTACAGCCGGATTGGCTCTTGTAGGTATAGGTGTAGCAATCGCGTGATTAAAAAATGCGACTAACACAAACTCATTTAAAAATCCTCAATTATATTCTTGGTATATCAGTATTAGTAGTAATTGGATTATTTGTAATAACGGTTATATTAGGGCTTGAGAAAATGCTTTCTAAAACCCTTGGTTATGCAATATTTTATACGGTAATAACATTGATGGTAATAATTATTAGTATTATTATAATTTCTACAATGTATTCTATTAAGCAATCAAAGTCCCAGAAACTAATTATCCAGGGAAGGAGCGGAGTTGCGCAGTCATTAACTCCGGTGAGGTTTTTGCTTGAGGTTGTGTTCGCGGTCGTAACTTCCTTCGTAATATGGATTTTGATTATAATCGATGGGATACCGTTTCTCTTCCACGTGCTCAACCTCTCCCCGCCTAGGGGCGTCTTTGGTGCGTTGGGTCTTACGGTCCTCTTTTTCGCTCTATGGCTGGTTATATATGGGTCCATGGCTTCCTACATCATTGAGCCGATTAGGGGTGCGAAGCCTGGATCCATTACGTATATATATGATGAGGGGGTCTATGGGGGATATGGAGGAAAAGTGATAGAATTTTTCGCGTTATCCCTCAAATCTCCCTACAAGGCCTTAATATTCATTAGAAAGGGCCTTCCCACACCCGTATTCGATCTTGTGAAGGCTCATGAGGAGGCTCATGTCCGTGGGCATCACTCGCTTATTCTTATTTCATCAGTTCCGTTTATATATTCACTTCTCTGGTCATTGTTTATGTCGGGAATACTTACTGCGCCGCCGAGGGGTCCGGTGTTCGTCTTTATAATGTTTAAACTGTTTCTTTTGTTATTAGCGTTGGGTTTCCTATCCATTCCTGTTATGAGGGTGTTTGAGTCTAAGGCTGATGCCGCTACGTATCGAGTGTTTGGTGATAGGGCGTATGATTACTTGGTTCAGGCGTTGAGGTTAGCGTATGGGGATCGTGTGAGGTCTCCTAGGGATGCGCCGTTTATGGATAGGCTTATGCATACTTCGTCTAGGGATGCTGCGAGGACTGGTGATCCTCTTTCGTCCATTGGTTTGTGGGAGTTCCCTGTCGTGTTTTCGTTCCTTGCCGCCGTGCTTGTGTCGATGAGGGCTAGCTCTTTGGCTGTGCTCTCGTTGCTGCTTCCTGCATTTCTTCTTAGTTCGTTAATTGTCATAGTTCTTCTGGGCCTTGTTTTCTTGCCTGTGACGAAGAGGTTTTATGGTGGGACTAGGAGGGGTTATTATAACTTCTCGTTCCTTTTGTCGGGCATTTACACCATCATTAGTTATTTGGGCGCCCTCGCCTTCCCTGACTTTGCCGTTATGGTATTAGTTCTCGTGGTTGGGCTTGCCCTTGCCTTCCTGGTTATTCGCTCTTTCCTGGGTAGGGCGGGCAGTGCCCTGAAGCTCCTCCTTATTACGTACTTGGTTTTTGTTGGTGTTAATGCCCTCATTTTCTCGCTCCTCCTCGTTAGGGTCGTGTTCCTTAGGGGTGTTGTGCCGTGGATTTGAGGAGGTTGTTGATTATTTACGCTGTGTTTTGGGTTGGCATCTTCATTGGGGCTTTGTTGGATTTGTTCCTTGGCTTTGGCTTTGTCTCGGTTAGGCATGTGCGTACTATGCTTCCAATTCCTGATTTTCGGCTTTTCCTGGGCGTGATTATTGTGAATTTCGCGACCTCCATCATTATATTCGTGCTCGGTGTGCTTAGTGTTGTTGTTCAGTTGGTTGCCATCTTGGCTGTGAGCGCCTACGTTGGTGAGCTTGCGTTTAGGGCCGGCCTTGTTGTTGGGCTTGTTGGGATTGCGCCTCACGCTCCATTGGAGCTCCTGGGCTTTAGTTTCATTGCGTATGCTGGCCAGTGCCGTGGGCATGGTTTGCCCTATGCTAGGTATCTTGCTCTTGGTTATGTGTTGCTTCTTGTGGCTGCTGTTGTAGAGTCGACGCTTTCGATCTACGTCCTTCGCCTATACTTAACATCAACGCTTAATCATCGAGCTGGTATATTCTGCGTTTCATAGCCAGTCTATGTCGTAGCCTCCCTCACCGAGTTCCTCCCTAATCCTGGCTAGCACATCCATTGTGCCTAGGTAGGTCATGTCTGTCAGGTAGACCTCCACGTCGTTGAGGCGCTCCCATGTGCGTGCGTAATGAAGTATTGTCTCTACATCGACTAAGTCCTTGGCGAAGATTTCGAACACGTCCATGCCTACGGTTAATGGATTGTATACTGGGAGCACTATCACATTCATTACGCCTTTTACGTCCAGCTCACCATCATAATTATACATATTCTTACCAAAGAACGCCTTATCAGTGCGAACCTTAACAATCACCGGGGCCCTCATTACATAACCCGTTATGTCCTGAATCAATATTGCCGGGTGGGTGTGGCCCATGATTATCACGTCAGAGCTCACGAAATCTTCAAGTCTTGGTTTTGAGTTACCGTGGAGTAATAATAGGTTCTTGCCATCCCTACTCCTCAGTATGAAGCCCCTTGAGTCGATTAGGTAAACATTGGACTTAGCATCACTGCTTAGTATTAGGTCTAGGTTGCCATCATGGTTCCCCCTGACTAGGACAACCTTGTTGAATTTGGCGCTGACCCTGTCAATGAATTCCCTAACCTCCCTGGCACTCTCGACTATGCTCGCTATCTCATGCTTTACATCACCAAGTATTGCTAGGGATGTGGCGCCAACGCCCTCGGCCACCTCAATTATCGACTGGGCTATCCTGACCGACTGGCTCGGTATCCTAACACCCCTCTTACTAAGTTCGACCTCGAGACCGACGTGGGTATCCGCAATCAACAACCACCTCTCCCCATCCTCACCCTCAACAGTAATTCCTCTAAAGCCCTCAGACACGGCAGTTATGGATTATTGAGAGGACTAACTTAAGCATTTTGCGTTACTTCAGTATATCCTTAAGTATGTAAGTCAACGCCTCCTTAACACCAATCCCATAGTGACCACCTCCATCATTAACCCACCTAATCAACCATGGGTCATAATGAACAACACTAGGCTCAACACCAACCAACTTACCAAGGGCACTAACCCATTGCCTACCCAGGGACTCCCTAAACATGTTAAGCAATGGCCTGCCAAGCTCTAACGAGTTCCTCCTAGCGAATTGGGCTAGGTTCTTGACGGCAATTAGTGAGCCTGGATCCTGGGTACCGATTGGGTATACTGTGTCGCAAATACTCAATGCACTACCGAATACTTCATCGACCTCAGGCTCGAATGCTGGGAAATCAACTAGTACGTAATCGACACCAACCCTATCAATTAAGTAATTAATAATCTCACCAAACCCCTCAACCAAACCACCATAACTACTCACGAGGGCTAGATCACCGCGGCCTGATGGCACGAGGTATATGGGTCCATGCTCCGTGGAAACGACGTGAACAACTTCACCAAGCCTTGATGCGTTGATTACATACGTTGCCAGGGTGTGCCTAGGCACCTCACCAAGAAGTATTAGTGATGTGGTTGGGTTGCCAAGGGCTAAATCAACAACGCCAACCCTAATGCCCAATGCCGCCGATGCCCTGGCGGTTAGTATGGTTATCGTGCTCTTACCAACACCACCCTTACCACCACTTGCAATGCACTTAACAGCACTCACGTTTATTATTGTATCAGGCCAATTAATAAGGAACTACATAGATAACCTACGGAATCACGTACACAAGGTTTAAAACCAAGAGATCTGTAAAAATAATTATGTGTGAGGATAGGTTGATTTCTCCGAAAATTGATAGAATGGCTTACGTTAGGGCGAGGACAATGGAGGTACTTAGCGACTTAAATGTTGGTATAAACATGTGGCTAGCCGGTGGCACCAGGAATGCTGCTGGGAAGGTTTTCGGCGCGGTTAAGGCCCTCGTCTCAGCCCTAGTGACGAAGAATCTCGATAAGTTGTCCACGAATGAGTGGTACCTCAAGCGTGGTTATGCCGCACCAACGCACGCGCTCAAGGGGATATCAATAGACTTGGCCAAACTGGGCTACGCAGATATTGAGGACTTGGTCGACAAAGCATTCCTACTTCATGGCTATCAATACAATGGTTTCGACCCGGACTTCTCCGTGTACAAAACAAAAGACGAGGTCTTACACGATATAATCATCGTGACCGAGACCATACTACGTAATGTTAAGGACTGGTTTAAGGATGAGTGGGGCCCAGACCTGGACAGGCTTTACGCAATGGTTGAGTCCGAGTTCAAGAAATTATCATCATCGACTCATTAAATCGGCACTGCTCAATTAACCGCCAGGGCTAATGAGGCTAAAAATAATATTTCTAGCAGCCAATTAATAACAATGCAGTTTAATAATAATATAAAGGTTAGGATTAGGGGCAAGTACGCAACGGCGGTCACAAAGGCAATCCTCGACCTTGGATTTAGCGTTGTTCAGGCCTCGGACGTGATAATGAGTAGGTTTAACCTAGGTGTCGACAATTCGGCTCCCAACGTCACGATAAAGGACTCCGGGAAGGTGCCTGGCGGTTTGGTGTTTATGGGTGATTGTGACGCGGTTAATGAGGCGCTTAGCGGCTTCCTCAGGGTCATTGAGTATAGGGCCCTTGTCTGGAGGTCGGTTGTGCCGCTTCATAGGGTCGTTATGGGGGTAATCAAGGGCGAGACCGGCAATGGCTATGTCGTGGATATGGGCGGTACTGATGCAGAGTTGAGGGGTTTCCCTGGCTATTACAGGGTTGGTGATGTCATCCCTATGTACGTCATGAGGACCAGGGTGCTCCCTAAGGACATAATCATGGTCATGCCTGGGGTTAGGGTTGATACCCACTATGTCAGTATCTTCCCAGGTAGTGGTAATGTCCTCTTTAGTAGTCATATTAAGGATCCGGAGACTAAATCCACGTTGCTTGAGGTTGGTTTGAGGTACGTTAATGGATTGCGTGGTTACAGTATTAAGTGGAGGAGCAGTGCCCAGTTCCTTAATAGGGAGGAGGCTGTTAAGGAAGTCGAGTACGCAGTAAGGGTATTGAACGAGGTTGAGGTTAGGAGTAGGGGTTCCGAACCATACACGGTTTTACAGGATGGTGAATGTATCGTAGAGGTGATCCTCGGTGGTGATGCAAAGATCATCCTCGATAACATGAGGAATAGCGTAATGCCGACAATAATTGGTCACCACACATACAAAACCTTCAGGAGGAACACCGCATTGCTCGATCTAGTCGAAGCACTACTCAGTCATTGTAGTGATAGGGTTGGGTTTAGTAGTGAGTTTATGAGACAGTTAATGAGTGGGAGGTACAGGGTTGGTATTGTGCACATTAGGCCCAATGGCGATGTTCTCAGGCTTGGCGTGGCTGATGTGCTGAGACTCGAGCCTAGCGAGATAGTGCTTGTGCGTAGGTTGAGGGATGGTGGTTACCTGGATGGGCTTGGCATACCAAAGGCCGAGGGTGACCTGGCAATAACCTGCACAAGCCTCGGTAGCAACTACCTCATCCACGTGTATACGGATGGCTCCCTAAGGCCCAAGGGCATCTACGCCAACGTAAACACTCCAGTCGAGTTTACAGGGAGCAACATACTCTATGTCGACCTAGCCGTCGACGTGGTTAAGGCGTGGGACTCCGGTGAGGTTAGGGTTGTTGACTATGATGAGTACATGTCGTATGTGAAGATGGGCATTATACCGCAGAGGATTCAGGATAGGGTTAGCGATGTAATGAGGGAGCTGCAAACCAACATAGGTAAGCTCGGTGAGGACTGCCTGAGGAGGGCTAGGGATTTAATGGGTTAAGTTGTTCCAAAGACCTGCATTATCCTGACTATCTCGAAACCCGTCGTGTCATTACCGACCAAACCACCGTTATCATTTACGACAAGACCTCCTCTGATGAAGCTCCTACCCCTATTCACGGTGCCAACGTCGACGTTTAGGTTGAAGTAATCCCTAACCTTCTTCACATCGTCATCCTTAGCATCAGGGCTTAGTAAAACCCCTCTATCATTAGCGACGGCTATTGAACCCACTAGGTATGTTCCGCAAATCTCGTCAACAACAACCTCCGTGCCTAGGATGTCCCTGATGAGGTTTACGTACTCCCTCTCGATTATTGGCGAGACAACGGTCTTCCTATTGTTGGTTAGCACCAGGTTCGCTATTGCCGTGTACTTCGTCTTAAGAACAGCCACGTTTAAGCCAAGCCTCCTCAACTCATTGACCTCCTCCTCAACCGCTATGCTTGACACCAGCACGCCATTGTCGTTGCCGACCATGAATATGCCGATCAGCGGTGACTTGGCTAGGGAGGCCTTGATGACCTCCGTGCCCAGGGTGTCCCTTATTGTGTTTATAACCTTCTCGGGCGTGTCCATGGGTGCCACAGTTATGGAGTTATTGGCGAATAGGTAAACGCCTATCGTCGATGTCCCGTAAATGCTTATTGGCGCAACCTCAAACCTACGCCTACTACCCATTCCAGAAACCAATGCCAACCTCCCTTTTAAGTTTGAGCAAGATACGGAACGCCCAAGTTAGGCATAAAAACAATTAGGTGGGGGTAAGTTACTTAGGTGGGGGTAATTGATATTCGACCCAAGGCCTAAAGAGAGATTGAGGGACCTCTTCGATAGGGAGGTTGAGATCAATAAGTTCGTGAATGCCCTGAATGATCCCGCGATCGTGGTCCTTGGGCTCAGGAGAACTGGCAAATCATCACTGATAAATGCCGTGCTGAATGACTACGGTTACAGATACATCTACGTCGATACCAGGGTGCTTGAGCAGAAGCCGTATGCTGCCTACCCTGACCTGGTTAGGTTACTCGAGAGGGCGTTTAATGATGCTGTGGGTAGGTTTAATGAGTTGATTGAGGTGTTTAGGCGAATTCGCGGTGTCTCCGTGGCCGGCTTCTCAATAAGCCTGTCCTGGTCACGTAGGAATGGTGTGGATATTGCCGAGGTTTTCGACAAACTGAATGACTGGGCTAGTGATAGGGGGTTGAGGTTCGTGGTTGTGCTTGATGAGGCGCAGGAGTTGGTCAAGGTTAGAGGCGTCAATCTACTGCCCGTGCTGGCCTACGTTTACGATAACCTCAGGAACATAACTATCGTGGCCTCCGGGTCTGAGGTTAGGGTTTTGAGTAGATTCTTGAGGCTTAATGACCCTGAATCTCCATTGTTTGGCAGGTACGTGGCTAGGCTGGAGCTTCTGCCATTCACTAGGGAGCAGGCAGTGGAGTTCCTAAGGAGGAGTTTCGAGGAGGTTGGCGTTTCGTTCAGCGATTACGATAAGGTTTACGATGCTATTGGTGGGATCCCGGGTTGGTTAACGTACTTCGGGTTCACGTACATCAGGGAGGGCCCTGAGGGGGCTATTGATAGGGTTAGGGAGTACGCAATGTCAATACTGCGCAGGGAGTTTTGCAACTTCCTGATGGAGGGTAGGTACGTGAGCAAAGATAGGTATATTAGGGTGATCGAGATGTGTAGGTTTGGTTGTACGTGGAGTGACGTTAAGAGGACCTTGGAGGCTCTCGAGGGTAGGTCTATCAACGATGCCACTGTGAAGTCCATAATCGATTCGTTAATTGACCACTCAATTCTTATCAAGAGGGGTGATACGTATTACCTAGGCGATCCGCTCATTGCCGACGCCCTTAAGGATAACGTATCGTGCACTTAATAGTGGGCCAAACGATTTTGTTGGAACATGTACTTTCTTGTTCATAATTCAATAACATGAACAGGCTCCTTAAAACCAATGGGCACTGAGGTCTCGTGATGGGTAAGTACGCCTTCGTAATACTATCCAACCCTGAGGATCTCTCGGAGACAATAAGGGCCTCACGAACAATGCCTAGGTACACAGACTCAACGGAGCAAAGCAACCTATTGAGCTCCTTAGCGACCTCAAGCTCAACAGCAACAGACCTACGCAACATCCACAAGAAAAGCAGCAACCAAAAATAAAAACCACTCACGACAAGAAGGGGCAAGGCTTGTTCCATTGCCATCATGGGTTGTAGGGCACTGCGCCCATGCCGGGCAGCCCAGATATGTATATACCGGCTGCTAGTAAGGCTATTAGTACGGCTAGTGCTATATAATCCATCCTGGTCATCCTGATGTCCTTATAATACGTCCTCTTCCTAAACGCCCTAAAGGCCCTAATGTCGGCAGCAATGGCTATTTGCCTGGCATCCCTGAGTGTTAGTATTACAATACCAACGAGGGCCATGATAACCACCCTTATTATGAATAACGATTCCCTAATGAACATTATGGGATTCCTACTCCTTGGTCTAAAATCAACACCCCTAGCCCTTAGGGAGTTGAGCACAACCATGGAGTTCTCGAGAACCTTTGGCACAGAACTTACGGCGAGCAATAACGTGAAACCAAGCTCAATGGGTAAACCACTCTTCTCGAGAGATCTAAGTATGTCCGAGGGTGGTGTACTGAATATTAGCAGTAGACCAGAGGCTATGGCTGCCACGGCCCTGAAGGTTATCTGGAGACCATAGATAATGCCCTCCCAGGTAATACCCACTGGGTTACTTACGTAGCCCAGGTATGGAACATAGAAGGAACCACTACCCTGGGTAACACCGAAGATTGCTAGGGATTGTGGAAGCACGTAGAGGAAGGTTACATGGTGAAATATAACCTGTAGGTATGAGTACGGCGCGAACATGGATTCTGTCCAAGCGGTTCCTATGAACGAAGCTAGGATAAGTGGTACAGCTATCCTGAGCTTCTCCCTAATGTTGCTCAATAGTGAGTATAATGCCATGACGGCAATAAACATTATTGCCGAAATCCACCAAATCGTTATTGCGGCAACCGTGGTGATCACTATCGATAATAGAATCTTGACCCTAGGATCTAACCTATATATTACCGATTTACCCTCTATGAACCTAAACAACGACATATAGCCCTGGAAACCTATTAACTTGAATATTAGGTAGATAACGAGGACGGGCCCGTAAAGCAGCATTACTAGGGTTATTGTCCAATTAACGATGGGGTTATAGAGCACCTGCCCAATTATTGGGCTAGGCTGCATGAACCCTCACCCTCCTAATACTTGCTGTGGGCTTATTAATCCTACGTGTAACCTCAAAAACCTGTGGTGGCGATATTCCCCACTCAGGATGCCTATGTGACCCCTCAAAAACAATCTCCGGCGTCCCACTAAATACCACATTGCCATCATACATTACAAAGACCCTATCGCTATACTCACCAACCTGCCTCATGTTGTGCGTAACCATGATGAGTGTCATACCCCTCTCCTCCTTAATGGTCAGTAGCAGGTCCATTAATGATGTACTGGTCTCATTATCGAGACCCCTCGTTGGCTCATCAAGAATTAATATGCGTGGCTCAGCCACAAGGACCGAGGCAACGCTCACCAACCTTCTCTGACCAACAGATAACTTATGCGGGCTTTGGTCTAGTAGATCATTAATACCAAGGTAACCACTTATCCTTTTTACTCTCTCCTCAGCCTCCCTCCCACGAATACCCGCAAGCTTCAGTGTAAATTCAAGCTCGCCCTTAACAGTGCTTGATAGGAGCATTTGGTCTGGATCCTGAAATACATAACCAATCAACCTAGTCCTTTCCTTACCAACGAGCCTTGTTGAGTCATAACCAAGGATTTTTATGGAACCACTGCTTGGTTTGTAGATACCCGCCAATAAATACATTAGTGTTGATTTACCCGATCCATTGGGACCAATTACACTCACAACCTCCCCATCCTTAATGACCAGGTTTACACCCTTCAAAACCTCCTGAACGCCACCTGGGTATGTGAAGTGCACGTTATTTACAAGTATCGCATCTTCGCCAACACCATCATCAACCTTATCAACTACATCAATTCTATTAGCCACGCCCAACTCCATGAACTCATCGACAGAGATTGGGTAATACTCGGCATTCTTATTGATCATCCTATATAACGTGGTTACCTGAGGCTCCTCAATACCAAGCTTTGGTAACTCCTTAGCCACAGCCCTATGTGGCTCATCATCTATGTATATCGTGCCATCCTTAAGACCAATAACCCTATCCACCATGCCGATCACCCTCTCCACCCTATGCTCACTCATTATAATGGTCAATCCTTCCTCATTCAACTTCTTAACAAGACCGAAGATGCTCTCCGCACCCAAAGAGTCTAGCATTGATGTTGGTTCATCAAGGACTAGAATCCTTGGTTTTACAGCGAGAACACCAGCAATAACCAACCTCTGCTTCTCACCGCCACTGAGGAGGAAGGTTGGGTGCCTCATCTTATGGACAAGGTTGACCAAACTCAGTGATTCAACAACCCTACGCCTAATCTCACTGGGGTCCACAGCCCTATTTTCAAGACCGAAGGCTACATCGTCATCCACAATTAACGAGAATATTTGGCTCTCTGGCACTTGGTATACCGTACCGACTATTGTGGCCATCTCATGCACAGGGGTCTTTCTTGGATCACGATCAGCCACGCTTATTGATCCTCTAACCGAGGCACTTATTATGTTGGGTATAACACCATTAATCACATTCAGTAACGTGGATTTCCCAGAACCAGTTCTACCAACCAGTAGTACGAACTCTCCCTCCTCAATCTCGAGGGATATATTCCTGAGAACAGGATTACTGGAACCGAAGTATCGAACAGAAAGATTATTGATTTTAATGATCTTAGCCATAAACCCCCCTATGACAAGACCCTCTTTATGTAGTAAATAAATGGAGACACCACTAACCCAAGGACAGCGCCAGCACCAATACTGGCTATGCTAGTTATCGCCCAGAAGCTCGGTGTAAATGATATACCCAACACAAAGGGTCCCCAAAAGCCCCTCCACCAGAATGGGTAGGCTGCTGATATTGTTATACCGCCAAGTAAGGCGTCAACTATGAATAATGCCTTGGCCGGTTTCAACTCCTCCTCAAGCTCCTCGGCAGAACCACCCTCACCAACCCCTGAACCGGCAGACTTACTGAATACCCCTCGGAATGGCATCATGTAATACTTACTCCTGTAGATCAACCACAGGTCAATTATTGCTGCGTATGCAGTAACCTCATAAATGAACCAGAAGGGTTCGCCACCAAAACCGTAATGTATTATGTCGGAGAGAAGGGTGTATATGACCATGGTTAACCCAGCTGAACCAGGCTTACCAACAAGAGCTGCCGCGAGCATTACCAAGAACGTTTCACCAATTATTGGGTAGTAGAAATACGTGGTTACGGCACCAACCTTTGGAATCAGGGGTGAAATGAAGAAGTTATAGACAATGAGTAATGCCGCCACCAAGGCTATGTACACAAAATCTATGGTCTTAAAATTACCAAAGGGTTTACCCCCTCTAGGTCTCCATGCCCAGGCTAGCAGGGCGAAGTAGAGTAGCGTCCATATAAGTATGATTGGCCAGGGTATTATCGTGTTCAGGTTAAAGTGTACGCCATTCCAAACCATAGATATCAATCTAAGACTATTAGCATCTTTAAAAAAATTTACGTAAGTAGGTTAATTATATTATTTATAACCATATATAATATAGTTAGCTTAGTGAATGCGGTATTATGAATGTTCACTATTACGATACTTTATTTTTCCTGGAAATTCATGCCGACCTCTTTGGCATAATTAATAAGGAGTTCTCTAAGTCTTTGCTCCTCGGCACCAGGTATCCTTATGTGACTCCAGGGTAGCTTCTCATTTAACGGCTTTTGGGTATAGACATACTTAATCAGTAAATCATTGTACTTACCCAGTAGTCTTCTCCAGGACCCTCTGTTCATGCTTGTGAGTGATGCCTCAAAGATTACGTTAGCCACGTCCCTATCCCCCAATGATAGCAACGCTTGTACCTTGGCATCTAATGCATCGTATGCTGAAAATTCAATGTATGCCTGGACATCCCGTAACATCTTAGTTCTCTGTTTGATTATTTCCTCGGTAGCCATTGGTAACCATTGTAGTGGTGTGTGGGGTTTAGGTATCCATGGATTAACCGATAATGAAAACTTCACACCAGCATTCCTTAATCTGAGTAGTAGGTTTATTGTTGATTTGGTATCATCAATTGTCTCACCTGGTAAACCAACCATGAAGTATAGCTTTAAATGAGTGAACCCTAACTCCATGGCTTTTACGGCTAAATCAATAATACGATCATCCGTGAAGCCCTTACCCAACGCCCTTCTCAATCGCTCACTGGATTCTGGCGCAATTGTAAGTACCCTTTGCCCACCATTAGCGATTAATTTCAGGGAATCACCATCAAGCGTATCGATGCGTAGCGAAGGCACGGACACATTGATTTTAAGGTCTTTGGTCAGGAATTCCATTAAATCCCTAAAGCCGGGGTGATCACCCACGGACAACCCTATCAGTGATACCCTATCGATTATACCGTCATTAACATCCCTCCTCACTATTTCCTTAATGTAATTAATATTAGCATACCTAACAGGTCTTTGCGTAAAACTCTCCACACAGAAAAGACAACTTCTTGGGCAGCCTCTCATTACCTCGAGTATTGCTGAACGTCCGAAGATTGGCTCTTCATCACTGGTTCTTAGGCTTATTGCTGTATCGTGGATTAAACCTACTGAGTAGGTTAGGTCCTTCACAAAAACCTTTTCAACGGTGTGCTTGCCGTGTGATGGTACGTAAAAACCAGGCGTATCAATGTACTTACCCAGGTCTTTCCTGTATGAGTGATAGTTATTGAGCAGGCTTGGTATTAGGACCTCCGCGTCACCTATTAGTACTAGGTCCGCAAATGGCGCCATTGGCTCCGGGTTTGCCATTAATGTTGGTCCACCAAGCACAATCAATGGGTCGGTTAGCGATCTCCTCGAGCTCCAGGGATTTATACTGTTGATTTCCATCATCCTGAGTATTCGTGGATAATCCAGTTCATAATGAACTGAGAAAAGGACGATGTCGAAGTCCTTAAGCCGTATCTTTGTCGTGCAACCCATTTCGTCATTTAGGAATACGAAGTCTGGGTAGGCGTCGGGATCCTCATCAACGAGCCTCCCTAGTATGTGTATGGATAATGATTGTAGTGCAATCCTAGCTGGTGCTGGGTATGCTATGGCTACCTTAACCATCCCCTTCCTGTAGGATTTCCTGAACACTATCATTATTATGACATGCCCTGGTAAGGCTGTGGTGAGTTTATTTTAACCTTTAATATGACAAGTGGTTTATTCGTACTGCTTATCTCCATTATTTTCCTCAAAATCCTCATGCGAACTTCCGTCATATCCGTAACCAACACCCTTAGTGCGCCATCCTTGCTGTACTCATTAATTAGGTCATTGAGGGCGCTCCTCACTATGAAGTCGGATACGATATCCAGACTGCACACCTCATTCTGTCTCATTAGTTCAATCATGGTTTCCCTACGTAACTTATCAAGTAACCTCTTTGGGATTTTCTTGATCAGATCCTCAATGCTTTGCGATTCTCCGGTCTCATTACCCTTCTGTTCGCTCTCATTAAAAACCAACCTAACCCTCTGTCTCCACTTAATAACCCACCAATTAAACCACTCATCAACCAACCTAACCACAGAATCCTCATTTCTAATAATTCTCTTGCATAATTCATATGAAGCGTCGTTATTATCTAGGTTAAATAAACCGAACTTATAAAGCAGGTAATACCTGAGATCCTGGTATGCGTAACTCACTAGGAACTCCTGTTCGCCTTGGTCAAGGTCTTCGTCAAGGGATGATATCCGCTGCTGAATCATCGCAACCAGCTTCCTATCTCCAAATCCTTCCCTGCATGCTGTATCGATGTCGAAGTATGCCACAAAACTCCCGAATGTACATTATTTTATATAATATTTAAACATTTGGTCCATGTTATGTTTAGATATGACTAAATAATTTATTTATATCCATAAACTCATGAAGAATTTTTAGAATAACATAGCTACTAGATAGGGTATTATGCAATTTATTATTGAGGTAATTAACGACGTAAGAAACACCGCCAAGATCAACAACCCAATTAGGCTCATTAACACCATAATTAACACCCAGCAACAATAAGCCATAAGGTGGTGCTGGTGGTATTGGCCTCCTTAATTGGGCGTCAATTAAGGATTTAAGCTCATCAATACCCAGCACGCCGAGTCCCACCATCCTTATTGAACTGACTATCTTTCTGATCATCTTGTTCCTAAACCCCCTACCGCTTATTATGAATACTAGGTTGGCGCCATCCCTACTCACTTGAATATCATCTATCCTAACCACGGTTGGCACGCCCTTCTCCCTAACCTGGAAATTCACCAGATCATGCACCCCAATGAATAACTCGGCTGCTTTTCTCATTAACTCTAGGTCCTCATTTAACCAGGAGGTTATGTACATATAGGTCCTGGCTACGGCAGCCCTAGCCCTAAAATCCTCATTAACCCTAGCCCACGCCCAAACCCTGATACCTCCGGGTAACTTTGAATTCAGCATGCCAGGTAATAATTCGTGATTCCCTGAATATTTTATGGAGATCACATTGCCTACGGCGCTAACCCCAGGATCTGTCCTTGACGCCTTACTTAGGGTGCATTCATTAACGAAGTTTTTCACAGCCTTCCTTACATAGTACTCGATGGAGCCAGCACCACCAGTAAATCCGTTAAATAATGTCCCATCATAAAACAATTTGAACGCCAGCACCGTCATTCAGTAATGCATTGTGTTGAGGGATTTAAAATTCAGATACCCCAGGATTCCTCACCGCTCAGCTGGCATGTCAATCGTCATCCAAAATGCAAATACGTATCGCCCTTATAAGTATTTATCTATGTCTACGTCGTTGGGTTTATAAAGTTGGTAGCATTACTCAAGAGCCGTGGGTAGTAGGGACCTTGTTGCCAAGAAGATGGCACAGCTTATTAGGGCTGGGGCCACATTAACAAGCTACACATGCCCAGTTTGCGGAACACCGCTACTCAGGCTTAAGACCGGCGAGTATTACTGTGCTAATTGTGATAAGCCTGTTGTTGTGGTTAGGTCCGATGCTGAGGAGAAGGAGGTCATGATTAGGTATGGCTTGATGGACATTAGGGATACACTGTACGAGAGGCTTGTCATGATAAACAACGAGTTGAAGGATACTAAGGATATAGATAGGATCAATGATCTCGTAAAATCCATGATACTACTACTGGACGCGTATGATAGAGTAACGAAGATAATATCCCAAGGCACTACCGAGGAGACAAAGGCACAGAGGAAGTGAGAATACTGAACAGAAACTGCCTAGGCATTAATGATTGAGGATTAGGAAATTGGAAACCTTAGCAATGCCGCCACACCCCCCATCGGTCTTAGCTTCTCGCCTCCCTCTGTGTTTGACGGTACTATGACCAACCTAGACCTAGTCCTCAACACCATATTCACAAGCGCCTTAATCTCCGTACCAGCCTCCTTGTACGTCTCATCGAGCACCAGGAGCGTATCCACGGCACCGAATTCAAGCGCCCTCCTTACCTCATTAATGCCTACAGCCACATCCCCAGACCCAGTGCCCAGCCTCCTCATGACCTCCTCCACGTACTCCTGCCCAAGGTCTATATTCAACTTCCTAAGCACATCAGCACCCGTTCTCTCGAACTCATAAATGCCAGCCAAACCGCCCTCACCCTGCTCCCGGTAAATAACGGGCACGCCCAGGCCTCCCAATTCACTATCAATGACCTCCTTCGCCATGCTGAGTGTCATGTGGTTACCAACAACGACAATGTGTGTTGGACCCCTGGATTGAAACCACTGCCTAACTTGAACTAGGGCGTTCCTCAACGACCTCCTAAACCTATCCAGTGAATCCTCACCGCCCTTACCACCACCCTGTATCAGGACTGAGCCGAGAATCTCAATACCGAATCTGCGTATTAGGGCTGCCGAAACCTCCTCCATGGATACCGAAACAAGCAACACACTGGCCGAGGCACCACTAAATGCCTCAAGAATCTTATCCACAAACTCCCTATCTATACCGCCGGGTTTAACTAACCTGTACTCAAGACCCTTCATCAACTCCATGGTGTGATGACTACCCCTAGCACCCTCAAACCACTCAGGGACCTCAACAATCACACCCCTAACCCTGAGAGTCCCCCTGAAGGCATGGTACTCGAGAGCCTCAACCCTAAGCCCAACATAGACCCTAACCCTCTCACCCCTGGAACCCTCCTTACCCCTAAACTCCCTAACAGTCCAACCATAAAGCAAATCCCCAGGATCTATCAACAGGTAAGCAACATACAAATCCTCATCAACCTCCAAAACAAAATCCAACCACTCCCTACCAAAAATTAATCCTCACGCGACGCTTGTGATCAGGCCCTATTTTAAACTCTCATTTTCAACTCTTTCCTTCATAAATTTCTGAAGGGAAAAATTGAAAGAAAAATCACAACCACATGCCCCCTTTGGTTATCGCATGCCTTTATTGCCGGTATCAAGCAATTGTTGGACCATGGGTTTTGAACCTCGCTTTAGTGTTGTTTTTACTTACTCCGTAACCGCCCGTCTTAAGGCCTCAATCCTATTGAGCACTGCACTCCTAACCTCCTCCCTAACCCTCTCATCCCCACTCTCCATCAATATCATGGCCAGGTCTTTGATCGCATCCAAGGCCTCCGTCACCGCCTTAACCGCATCCTTTCCACTAAGCCTACCGAGTGATGCAGCCTTGGTTAACGCCGCAACCACATCCCCTAAATACCTCAGCTCCCTATCGACATCAACGGCACCGTGAACAATATACTCGTGAGTCGTAGTAGCATACACATAATCGTATGGGCCCAAATAGCACTTCCTCCCATTGCCATGGTAGGCATAGTAGTAAACATTCGAGCCCTTCTCGTAGGCATAAACAGCCTTGACAGGTAAACCGCACCTAGGGCACACCATCAAGCCACCCAAGCCAACCACCAAAACACCGAAAACAAACTCCTTTATAAACTTTGCTATTTACGTGTAATTTACATATGTAAAATGATAAGAAAATAATAATAAATAAAATAAGGAATAATACAACTAAAAGCAAATAAATAATACACCGTAGACAACGCACGGTTTTCAGAAACTTCTGAAAGCAGAGAAGTGCCGTGCCTGATGTAATTTCTTACTTTCAATCTTTCCCTTCAGAAATTTCTGAAAACCATAAACAAAAACATGTAACCAACATGACTACCCACGTTCAGTTTAGGCACTTTTCCTACTCAGAAAATTTCTGAAAACATCAGGAATTGCATTCAATAGTCAAACTTGTGACGTCTGTCATAATTTCATGCCTTTCAATTATCTCCTTCATAAATTTCTGAAAAGCGCGAGAGGATTGCGCTATATGGTGCATGGCTCGCTATTGAGTATCGTTTCTCCATTTTCACAAATTTGCGAGATCCGTAGGTAGGCATACGGATAACGTGGCCGTTTGCGTTTAGTTCAGGGTATTTTTCTTTCAATTTTTCCCTTCAGAAATTTATGAAGGAAAGAGTTGAAAATGAGGTTATGTTTGGTGTGGCACGATCTTGGTTGTTGTTTGGGTTTTGTTGGGTTTGGTATTTTTTATAAGTAGGTTGTTTATCCTATTTCGATGGTTCGTTGGGGTGTTGTTTTTGTTGTGTTGTCCCTGGGTGCTGCAGTTGAGGCCTTTGTTTATTCTATTGCGTATATTGCCTCTGGTTGGGTTTCTGTTCCTAGGTACCTGGTGGCCCTGCTCTCTGTTTGGCCTCCCCTCTGGTTGTTGGTTGGTGGTGTTGTTTTTGGTCCTTTGGCTGATTTTGTTGGTAGGAGGGGTGCGATGTTTGTTTCATTGGTGTTCTATGTGGTTGGTGCCCTGGGCCTAATCCTAGGCACGGGTTACGTCCTGGTCCTCGCCTTCCTGGCCCTGCTGCTACTGGCGATTGGCGGTGATTACAACACCATACTCACTGCGATGCACGAGTACTTTTCCAGCGATGTTCGTGGTTCCCTGGCCTACTTGGTACTTAACTTCACGAACCTCGGTGGCGCCCTGGCGTCAGCCCTAGCCCTCCTGTCCGTTTCAGTCGCCATACAGAGGCTTGCCCTTGGTATGACGCTTGTGGTTGCCATAATCACGCTCTACATGCTCAGGTCTAGGATACCCGAGTCACCGCTCTGGATCGCCCGTCGCGACACCACTAAGGCGCGCTTGGAGGGTCGTGGCGTGGGTATTGCGCTACCTCCCCTATGGGTCAGGGTTGTCGTGGGTGGTCTCATTGGTTGGTCTTACACGGCTGGCTTCACATTGCTAGCCCTCACCCTGGGCCCATACTACCTCCCAAGCCTCACCAACTGGTTAATCCTCGTATTCTCGTTATCCTCCTTCATCTCCGGGCTACCAATAAGCCTCATTGCGGATAGGGTTGGTAGGAGGCCCACGTTATTGTTGTCGTCCCTTGGCACCGTAGCTACCCTAACGGTCATGAACCTATTCATTAACGCGTTGATTCACGCCCAACCCCTATTTTGGGCCCTCTTCATAGTGTTCTCAGTACTGGTCAACACCTATTTCCTAACTGAGGATGTTTTGAAGTCTGAGTATTGGGTTACCAGGCGTAGGGGCTCATTAACAGCCCTCGTTAGGGTCATCTCGCTGGGTGGTTCAATACCCGTGATCTTCCTATCATCATACCTACCAATAGGCGCTTACCTAATTGTTGATACTGCAATATTTGGCGTTGGGTTAGCCACCTCACTGGCCTGGTACTTAATTGGCGTAGAGACCGGTAAAGGAGTTAGTGTAGAGGCTTGGGACCATGGGTGACTCGGTGGATTTACTTGTAATCTCGGACTGCGTGTTGGACATATACTATATCGTGGATAAACTGCCGATAAGCCCTGGCGACATCTCGATAGCCAGGGAGGTGGCGGTATCACCAGGCGGCGCCTGCAATGTCGCTATTATAGCCAGGAAGCTCGGCCTAAGGGTTTCGGTTGTGGATAGGGTTGGTAATGACTTATTCGGTGACTTA